>CAIRRW010000050.1 GCA_903881065.1 uncultured Bacteroidota bacterium | reverse complement strand
GTTTGAAGAATTGAAATTAACGGTAACAATACCAATTGAATTGGAAAAATATTGATTTGTACTAATTTTTGAAGAAAGTAAATTAACCTGAAACGCAATTGTAATAAGGAAATTCTTGTTGTTTATTTGATTTAGAAAATGAAAACTATTGGATTTTCTGTGGAATTTTTTCCAGAACAATTATTTTTTTTCTGTAGAATACGATAGGGGAGTACCGGTTTAGATTTTTTGGGATTGAACTATTTTAAAAACAAAACACCTGCAATTGCATAACAATTACAGGTGTTTGAGAAGTGTGTTGTTCTTAGAATGATGGCAATAAGAGGAATGGATTTGAAATTGTTTTCTTTCCAAATCGTTTCAGCAAGGCGACTTCATTTTCCTGATCAATATTTTCCTTTTTAATTATTTCCTGAATTGCAGGTTGTTTAAGACCTGGAATACGGATGCGGAAAAATGGCCAAAGTGTTTCATTCTGATACACTTTTTCAAGGTCAGGGAAGCCTTTAACCAAGTTGTATTCAGAGGCACGTTGCTTGAATTCCTCTGTATATTTAAACTCCCAAATGCCGTGCTCGCAATGGAGCGTTCCCACTTTAATGTTGTCAATCATAAGTACGAAAGTAGCATTCTCTTCCTTTGGAAGATGCAGCTTCATGTCTTCGTCACTTTTACTAAACAAGTTTATCAGTATTTTTTTAATTTTATTCATTTGTAATATTTCTAACTGTTTCAAAACGATTTTTAATAATATATGTAATCAAGTATCTTCTTTCGGGTATAAAATACCAGTAGAAGTTCTTTTCCAACATGGAAATTATTTTCTTCTCATTTTCTTCACAAGCTAATTTTTTAATGCTATTTTTATATTCAACGTTTTGTCTTGAAATAAATTGTATCAATTCGAAATGATTTATTTCACTGTCGCCTTCGATGCTTATTCGAGGATACGCTTTCTTAATATAGTTCTGAACTTTTTTACCACCTTCCAATAGATTTTTATAATGTTCAATAATATTTGCATCGTCTAAATTCCAAAGCAAACCTCTTGATGAATCATAAATCTTTGCAAAGGTAGGTATTTTTTTTGTTCTCTTCTTCGTATCAATTACACCCCAATTATAAAAATGTCTGTCATTGTTGCCAACCAAGGCATCAAAAGCAATCATTTTTACCATATCAATCATTATCAAATTGTGTGCCGAAGGGAAAACAGATTTAATGGATTCCTGAATGAACTGGAATGTAAACAGTTCCCGGGCAGTAGGTTTGTGCTTTGCGATTTCAGCTGCCAAGGCAAAATCTCCCAGATGTTCGCCACAAATTTCGGCACCATGAATCAACGATTCATTAGGACTTAAAAAGTATTTACTCAAAAACCTTATCTGACCATTGATTTTAGCTAGTTTACATTCGTTCATGTTGAGCCCGATTTCGGCACCGATTCTATTTATCATATATTCGATAATAGATTCGTGAGGGTACCATTTTTCAGCACTTTTAGCAATAAAAGCGGGCCACGTTTTAGGATTTCTTTTAAGAATACCGCTGTCGGGTTCAAAGAAGTATGCTTTAATAAACTGTTTGGGAGCATCACCATCCAAATCTATATCCACCACAAAGTAGTCTTTTTCCTTTACTATCGGGATTAGATATTCGTTCTGGATGATGCCGGAACAGTTTATTGATTGTTCAATTCGTAATTTCTTTGAGTTCATTATTAATTAATACGGCTGTAATGATACGAATTTAAAATACTAGGGAGCTTGCCATACATTAACTAATTCAAATTTCTTTGCTGAATTTTAAAATTATTTGAGCCACAGGTAATTTGTTTTTCGTAAAGGGATTTC
>CAIRRW010000049.1 GCA_903881065.1 uncultured Bacteroidota bacterium | reverse complement strand
GTTTCCTGGTATGTGAATTGTTTTTTCTTTGAAATTAATATGCTTGACTTGCAGCTGCATTAATTCATTAGGGCGGATGAAACAATAATAAACGAACTGTACAAACATATACATGCGGTGTTCGTTATCAATAAAATATTCTCTAAGAGTATTGCGCTGTGATTCGCTGAATGGATGATGTGTGCTTGACTCAGTCGGCTTATCTTTTATTTCATCAAATGGATTTTCTGAAACAATTTTCTTTTTCTTGAACATATTGAAAAAGGTCTTCATTCCTTGTATCTGATTGTTGTGACTACGGCCTTTATATTGTTTTACTGATAATAAATAATCAGAGTATGCATCTGCCATCGCTGAGGTAAATTGTTCCGGGAAGATACTTTGTAAATTACTCTTTTCTAAATATCCTTTCAGGATGCTGATATGGTGCCGGTAGTGTGACTTTGTACGGTCCCGATATGCGGAAGTATCAATCTTTGTTTTATAAAGCTCCTGCATTAATTCCAGCAGATTTAATGTAGAATAATTGTTTTGCTGCTGATCAAGTGTTTTAAAAGGATTCCATCCCTGCAGCAATAAATTATTTATTTCCTGAACGAGTATCTGTCCTTCTCGTTTGCGTTCCTTGACAGTTTTAAAACGATTGATACCAGCTTTTCTTTTGACCATCTGCATTTCTCCTTTATCATTTCGAAAGGTAAAGTATGCATACCAGGGTTTACCTTGTATTATTTTATCCTGAGTAGTTTGTAATCGTGCGAGGGTGTAGTTCATATTGTTTACTCCTTTTCTTACTCCTTATTTATGAACATACTGTATTTATTGGTGTTTTGTTTTGTATGTGTCCGGGAGGAGATTCGAACTCCCACGATTGCTCGCCACCCCCTCAAGATGGTGCGTCTGCCAATTTCGCCACCCGGACTTTTAAGGTATGCAAAAGTAAAACTTTTATTGGTATAATTTCGTTTAATAGTTTTAAAAACAATTGTCTTTTTAAACTGTTATACCTATTGTTAACTAAAGAGTTTTAAGTACTTTTATCAAAAATAAAATTTATGGAATACAGAAGATTAGGAAAATCAGGCTTGCAGGTTAGTGCATTGTCATTCGGCTCATGGGTAACATTTGCACATCAGATAGACGACAGCATAGCCGAACAATGTATGGTGACTGCATACGACAATGGCATTAACTTTTTTGACAATGCCGAAGCATACTCCAGCGGCAAGAGTGAAATAGTGATGGGGAATATTTTGAAAAAGATGAATTGGGACCGCACCAGTTATGTTGTTTCAAGCAAAGTATTTTGGGGAGGTAAATTACCGAATCAAATCGGCTTGAGCCGCAAACATGTTATAGAAGCCTGTAATGCAGCTTTAAAGCGTTTGCAGGTTGATTATCTTGATTTATATTTTTGTCACCGACCTGATAAAGATACACCGATAGAAGAGACTGTACGTGCCATGGATACCTTGATTAGGCAAGGTAAAATACTTTATTGGGGAACGAGTGAATGGAGTGCACAGGAAATAATGCAGGCATATGGCATTGCTCGTGAACATAATTTAACTCCGCCAACAATGGAGCAGCCGCAGTATAATATGTTTCATCGCGAAAGATTTGAAAAGGAATTCAAACGTTTATACTCTGAAATTGGTTTAGGTACAACCATCTGGTCGCCGCTTGCTTCGGGCTTACTCACCGGAAAGTATAATAATGAAATGCCTGATAATACCCGTTTGAATTTACCAAATATGGAATGGTTGAAGGAAAGATTGTTAGGTGAAGAAGGTAAACATAACATAGAAAAAGCAAGGAAATTAACAATACTTGCTCAGGATTTAGGAACCAATTTACCTCGATTAGGATTGGCATGGTGCATGAAAAATCCTAATGTAAGTACTGTAATTACAGGTGCTTCGAAAGTGGAGCAGTTAAAGGATAATTTGCAGGCATTGGAAGTGGTGCCTAAATTAACTGAAGAAGTAATTGCGAAAATAGAAACAATATTGATGAATAAACCGGTAGAATCAATGTTCTAAAGTTCGTGCTTTTTATCAGGTAATAAGTTTTCCAGAGTCCAGTCGAGTCGTTTTACAAACTCTGATTTACGTTCTGCACAATTCTTCACAACACATATTGGACAAGAGCTTGGCAGGCAAGGGTCGGCATGAATAAAAAATTCAACTTCACCTTCCAGTTTATCTTTAATAAGGTTTTCAACTGCTGTTACTTCTCCATGAGAATACTCCAGATTATCATACCAAGGTAATGTTATATGCGCATCAATATGAAGATGTGCACCATATTTAAGCACTCTTAAATTATGCATATCAATCCATTTCTCTGCTCTGTTTTCATTTAATATTGTTACCAGATGTTCCAGTTTTTCATAATCGGCTTCATCAAGCAGGCTGTTCACTGACTCTTTTAGGAGTTTATATCCGGCATAAAAAATATATAAACCTAAAAGTATTGCAATTACATTATCGAGCCAATATAATTTAGTGAAATAAATAATTGTCAAACCAACTATCAATCCTGCACTTGAAATAGTGTCAGCCAATAAATGCTTGCCATCTGCAATCATCAAACTGGAGTTTTTCAGTTTTCCATGTCTGATTAAATAACGGCCCATCAATAAATTACAAATTCCGCCAAAAGCTGTAATGTAAAGACCAATATCAATTGATTCAATTTCTACTTTGTGAAAAAATCCCATCACTGCTTTTAATATTATCGAACCTCCGGCAATAATTATCAGACCGCCTTCTACACCAACCGAAAGATATTCTACTTTACCGTGTCCGTATGGATGATTTTCATCTTTTGGCAACGATGCATAATATATACTGAATAGCGCAAACGCTCCAGCAACGACATTGATAATGTTTTCCAAAGCATCAGTTAATATGGCATTGGAATGTGTAATTATATAAGCTGAAAATTTTATAAGAGTTAAAACAATGCTAAAGAATAGCATTATTCGCATTGTTTTTATTTTGAACAAATTGTTTTGTGTAATCATTTTGTAAACTTAGGAATAAAGTTTTAAAGCGAAATGAGTTTGAGTGAATTAAATTAACTTTGACAAAAAATAATTTAAATGAAAACATTTTTCAAGGATTTAAAAGTTGTTGAATTAGCCAATGTTTTAGCGGGTCCTGCAGTAGGAATGTTTTTTGCAGAATTGGGAGCCGATGTTATTAAGATTGAAAATAAATTAACAGGAGGCGATGTTACAAGGAGTTGGAAATTGCCTGTTGAAGATAAAAAGTCGAAAACATCAGCGTATTTTGCTTCGGTTAATTGGAATAAAAAAAGTCTTTTTCTTGATTTGAATAATAAAAAGGATAAGCAAAAAGTGTATGATTTACTTAAGGATGCTGATGTTGTAATTACTAATTATAAATTGGGCGACGATAAGAAATTAGGGATGGATTATAAAACATTGAAGAAAATAAATCCTAAGATTATTTATGGACATATAAATGGCTTTGGAGAAAATAGCAAAAGAACCGCCTACGATTTGGTATTGCAAGCTGAAACTGGATTTATGTATATGAATGGAACACCTACTAGTGGACCAATAAAAATGCCTGTTGCAATTATTGATTTAATGGCAGCACATCAATTGAAAGAAGGGATTTTATTAGCGTTAATTAATAAGATGAAAACAGGTAAAGGGTCAAAAGTTACTGTTTCATTATTCGATTCAGCAATTGCTTCCTTGGCAAATCAAGCGAGTAATTATTTAACTGCAAACTTTAATCCTCAGCCTATCGGTTCACTTCATCCTAATATTGCTCCTTATGGGGAGATATTTACCACAAAGGATAAAAAACAAGTTGTTCTTGCAATAGGAAGTGATAAACAATTTCAAACGTTTTGTGAAATATTAAACATTAAAAAAATTGCATTGAATAATAAATTTTCGAGAAATAGTGAAAGGGTTAAAAATAGATTGGAGCTCTTTGAAATTATTCAAAGCAGAATAATTAATTTCAATTCTAAAAAAATATTGTCAGATTTAAAAACGAAAGATATACCTGTTGGAATTATTAAATCTGTAAAGGAGGTATTTCAAAATTCAGACTTATCGACACAAATTATCAGTAATAATAAAAGAGAAGAAATTGGAATTAAGAGAGTAAAATCAGTTGTATTCAAATTATCTTGACTAACTTAATATTAGTAAAATAAAATCTGAAATTAGAAAAGTTCAACTTTTATTTCTATTTTTGTAAACTTATAAAAGAATATAAAATTCGCTGATGTCGAGAAGATTACTCCTTTTTATTTTTTTTATGATCCCTATATTTACTTTTGCCCAATATGGTAATAAAGTAAAGAAGAAGAGTGACAATAGTTTTGTAAACAAAAAAAGTAAGCCTGCTAGATTTATTGAAGCTGGAATTGGAGCTTGTAATTTTTTGGGAGAGTTAGGTGGGGCTAACCAAGTAGGAACTCACTTTGTTAAAGACTTTGAATTCAGTATGACACGTCCATCCGCGGAGGTTGGCTATCGATATAAATTTAATCGTTTTTTCGCTCTCAAAGGTGGTTTGTATTACTGTTTACTAAGTGGTAGTGATGCTACAACTCAAGAACCATTTCGTCAAAATAGAAATTTAAGTTTCCGATCAAGTATATTCGAACTGTCATGCCAAGGGGAATTCTATTTTACCAAAGAACAGCAAGGGCATTTATATAGGATAAAGAACGCGAAAGGCAAAAAGAGCTATAAAATACAAGCATATTTGTTTGGAGGTGTAGGTGTTTTTCATTTCAATCCTCAAGCAAAATATGAAGGTAGGTGGGTAAATCTTCGTCCATTAAGTACTGAAGGTGAAGGATTACCTGGCGGACCAAAGGAATATTCACTATTTAGTGTTTGTATTCCTTATGGAATTGGAGCCTCTGAAGGAATTGGTAAAGATTGGGCAATTGGTCTTGAAATAGGAATGAGATATACATTTACAGACTATATAGATGATGTAAGCGGTGTATATTATGATAATTCTACAATTAAGGAATATAAAGGTACTATGGCTGCGTATTTGGCAGACCCTTCACTACATAGAATGCCACCTGTTTATGGAGGTGATAATTCAGGTGGGTGGCAAGCCGCACCTGGACAAGTTAGAGGGCATTCAAATCATAGAGACGCATATATGTTCACTAATATTACAGTAACATATAAGTTGAAGACCCACAAGAGAATTAAGTCTAAGTTTTAGTTTTATCTTTTCTCGAATCAAAATTTCATTTAAAGTAATTGCAGACCAGTAATTATATAATTCGGACATTAAATTTGGTACGAAAAATATTCCTTTTTGAACATTTAACAGTTAAATAATAAATTTAAGCTAATTTAAAATAGAGTGACATTTTTTTCTATTTTTGTTTCATTAAAATAAGAGTTTGTAATGACCAAAAGATTATTTATTGTTTTG
>CAIRRW010000048.1 GCA_903881065.1 uncultured Bacteroidota bacterium | reverse complement strand
TTGCTTTGCATTATTTTATTAGATAGTTTTACACAGTTGTGCAACAAGCACATAAGATTTATGAAATAAAAAAAAGGGGGGGCGACCTGCCAGTATGAAGTTTCAAGCATTTAATAACGCTTTACTCAAAATAAAGATTCGTTAAAATCAGAAAAGATTTCAATAGGCATTATCGGTTCCCCTGATTATTGTTTCCGAAAAATAAAAACAGGTAGTTCTACTCAATGGATAATCGACATCACCACTACTACCCAGTTTAATTAACTCGTACAATTATTAAGTGGTGTTGTCACCATTATTTATTAACAAAAACCATAATGCTAAAATAGTTGGCAAACAACTGCAAATATATTAAGTAATATTGCAATCATAAAAAGCAAATTACTATGACAGAAATTAAATCAATAGACATTAAAGTTACCTATGTAACCAATACCTACCATGGCAGTAATGATTTTAAAAATCTGCATGAATTTAAAATATGGCTGGATAAGCATCCTGATTTAGCACTGGCATTGGGATATACCAAAGGGAAAAAATAACACCTTCTGGCGCGAGGATGTTTCGCCAGTACGCACTAAGCTGTCGGCCAAACTTATAAACAAACAAATCACTAAGTCCCACCGCAGAAATCAACGTTTCAATTTAGTGCCTGCGAGGGAAATGTCTGTTACCGCATTTTCAGTAGGTTGTATTTTGCCCGAATACATTCGTGAATAAGTAGCTGTAAATTCGGCACCAAAAAACAATATCATGGATGAATACGATACCCATAACAGCACTAATACTACCGAACCTGCTGCACCATAACCCGATGCTGGATTGGCATTCCCGAAATAGAAGGCAAGAGCAGTTTTGCCCATCGTAAATAATATGCCCGTAAGCAATGAACCCCACCATACATCTTTCCATTTTATTTTTACATCAGGCAGAATTTTAAACATTAAGGCAAATAGCATAGATATAATAACAATTGAAAAAATAAAATTGAAGATGTTAAAAATAACCATCGTCACACCCGATAAATCGCTTTGAATGAATTTGCTTACTGCAGCAAGTGCAGTGGAAATAACCAATGAAACCAACAGCAAAAAGGCTATTGCTAATATCAATCCAAATGAAAATAGCCTTGCTCTTATAATCGACCATATCCCATTTTGAGTTACCACTTTCACCTTCCATATAATATTTAATGATTTTTGTAGTTCTATAAACACCCCTGTGGCTCCTGTTATTAATATTACCACACCAATAATAGATGCCAGCAAATTCGATTTTGATTGACTTACTGAAACCAGCATTGCATTTATCTGGGCAGCAGTATCGGCACCCAGCATACCCGATACCTGCACTATTACATTTTGATTAACTGTATCCTTACCAAAAAAATAACCTGCAATAGTAATAATAAAAACCAGTAATCCAGGTATGCTAAAAACAGCATAATAAGCAATGATGGCACTTTGCCGGAAAGGGTCTTTTGCAATCCATTCCTTAAAAGTTATTTTAAAAAGTTTGCCGGAATCTTTAATTTTAAATTGCATTTTATAAAGAAAATTAAAGGTGGAATTTCGCCCTTATTGGTGCTATCATCAACAAACGTTCTAAAGAAAAAGTAATATTAAAATATTGATGGTTGCTGGTGAAAAGAAACAACCTCAGAAAAAGGATTTATTCTATTATTTACTTT
>CAIRRW010000047.1 GCA_903881065.1 uncultured Bacteroidota bacterium | reverse complement strand
ATCAGGTATTGCTACTATCACCGTTAATCCTGCTTCAGTAGGCGGAACCACTTCAGGTTCAACTACAGTATGTAGTGGTACTAACACAGGAACAATTACTTTAATTGGTTTTACAGGTACAGTTTTAAATTGGGCATTTTCTACAAATGCTGGTGTAACTTGGACAAATATTGCTAACATAACAAACACTTTAAATTATACTAATTTAAATACAACAACAGAATATGAAGCAATTGTCCGAAGTGGAGTTTGTGCTGCTAGTACTTCAACTGTATCAACAATTACTGTAAGTCCTGTTTCGGTTGGAGGTGTAATTACAGGAAGTGCAACGGTTTGTTCTGGCGCAAACGCAGGAACACTTTCACTCAATGCAAATACGGGTAATGTACTTAATTGGGAATCATCCATTGATGGAGGAGCTACTTGGGTGTCTATAGTTAATTCAGGAATAACTCAGTCTTATAGTAACTTAACTATTACCACTGCTTATCGTGCAATTGTGCAGAGTGGCGTTTGTGCTCCTATTACATCAGCTTCGGCTACTATCACTATTAATCCTGTTTCTGTTGGAGGAACAACATCGGGTACAACTTCAGTATGTAATGGCGCAAATAACGGAACAATTACATTAAGTGGAATTACTGGCTCCGTTCTAAATTGGGCATTTTCAACAAATGGTGGAGTTTCTTGGACAAATATTGCAAATACGACTAATACTTTAAATTATACAAATTTAATAGCAACCACTGAATATGAAGCTATTGTGCAAAGTGGGGTTTGTGCTTCAAGTACATCTACTATTTCTACAATTACCGTAAATCCAGTTTCTGTGGGAGGTACTATTGCCGGTACGGCAACTGTTTGTTCTGGAGCTAATGCAGGAACACTTACTCTTAGTGGAAACACAGGAAACATTATTAACTGGGAATCATCAATTGATGGAGGATCAACTTGGGTATCCATTGTTAATTCAGGAACTACACAAGCATATAATAACTTAACTATAACTACAATTTACCGCGCCATTGTACAAAGTGGTGTTTGTGCATCTGTAAATTCAGCTCCTGTTACTATCACTGTTAATCCTGTTTCAGTTGGAGGAACTATATCAGGTTCAGCAACAGTATGTAGTGTTATTAATGCAGGCACAATAACATTAAGTGGATTTACTGGTACTATATTAAATTGGGCTTTTTCAACTAATGGAGGTAGTTCCTGGTCAAATATTGCAAATGCAACAAATACGTTAAACTATACAAATCTTATTGCAACTACCTTATACGAAGCTTTAGTACAAAGTGGAGTTTGTGCTTCCAGCACTTCTTCAATTTCAACAATTACAGTAAGTCCTGTTTCAATAGGAGGTACAATTACAGCAAACGCAACTGTATGTTCAGGTGCAAATGCGGGAACACTTACTTTAATTGGAAATACGGGCAATGTTGTTAATTGGGAATCATCAGTAGATGGTGGAACGACCTGGATGTCAATAATAAATTCAGGAACAACTCAGAATTATTCTAATTTAACTATTACTACTATATATAGAGCAATCGTGCAAAGTGGTGTCTGTGCTTCTGTAACTTCTGCTTCCGCTACTATTACTGTTAATCCTGTTTCTGTTGGAGGAACTACTACTAGTTCTGCTACTGTATGCAGTGGTATTAACGCAGGCTCAATTACATTAAGCGGATTTACTGGAAATATATTGAACTGGGCGTTATCAACAAATGGTGGAGTAACTTGGACTAATATTGCAAACACAACTAATACTTTGAATTATGCAAATTTGATTGCAACTACAGAATATGAAGCAGTTGTACAAAGTGGTGTATGTCCTTCAAGCACTTCGTCTTTTTCTACAATTATTGTAAACCCAGTTTCTGTTGGAGGAATTATTACAGCAAGTGCGACAGTATGTTCAGGTTCAAATGCAGGAATACTAACTTTAAATGGAAATACAGGAAATATAGTGCGTTGGGAATATTCAACTGACGGTGGAACAACATGGATTACTATTACTAATACAACCAATACTCAAGGATACAATAATTTAACAACTACTACTATATATAGAGTAATTATTCAAAGTGGAACATGTGCTTCGGTAGCTTCTGCCACAGCAACAATTACAGTTAATCCAGTTTCTGTAGGCGGTATAACATCAGGTTCTACTACTGTATGTAGTGGTATTAATGCTGGAACAATTACATTAAACGGATTCACAGGTGCTATTTTAAATTGGGCATCTTCTACTGATGGAGGTGTTACCTGGACAAATATCGCAAACATTACTAATACCTTAAATTATTCTAATTTGATTACCACAACTGAATATGAGGCTTTAGTTCAAAGTGGAGTGTGCCCATCAAGCACATCTTCTATTTCAACAATTACTGTGAGTCCTGCTTCAGTTGGTGGGGTTATTGCAGCAAACGCAACTGTTTGTTCTGGTTCTAACGGAGGTACATTAAGACTTACTGGATATTCAGGAAACATATTACGTTGGGAAACATCAACAGATGGTGGTAACACATGGATGACAGATTTAAGTACGATTGATACTGCAAATTATCATAACTTAACTACAACAACAGAATATCGTGTAATCATTCAAAATGGAGTTTGCCCAACCGTTCCATCTGATACGGTTACAATTTCCGTAAGCCCTATATCAAAGGGAGGAATTACTGCTGGTGCCGCCACAGTATGTAGTGGTGCAAATTCAGGAATCATTACTCTTAGCGGATATGTTGGAAACATTACAAGTTGGGCTTCCTCAACTGACGGCGGAACTACTTGGACAACAATTGCAAATACAACTGATTGGCAAACCTACACTAATTTAAATGTATCCACTATATATGTTGCAATAGTAAAAAGTGGTGTCTGCTCAAAAGATACTTCATTGAGTACATTGATTACAGTAAATCCTACTCCTGTTGCTAACTTCAATGTGGCTCCTGTTTGTATTGGACAAACTTCAATATTCAATAACACATCAACAGTAAGTTCAGGAATATTACAATTTACAATGTGGAACTTTGCTGACAGCACTTCTTCTACCGCTCCAGATCCAATTCACTTGTATGCTAATCCTGGAACATATCCTGTTATCTTAAAAGTAATAACTGATAAAGGTTGCGTTAATTCTATTACTCTAAATGCAATTGTTAATCCTTTGCCTGATCCTACAATTACTCCTTCAGGTCCAGTATCTTTTTGTTTTGGATTGAATGTAACATTAACAGGTGTGAATGGATTAAATTATTTATGGAGCAATGGCGAAACAACTCAAAGTATTACAGTTACAACATCCAGCACTTATACCTTAGTTGTTACAAATCCGGTGACGGGTTGTACTAATTCCGATTCAATAAAAGTTACCGTATTTCCTTTACCTGTAGCATTCGCAGGAAATGATACTACAATTAGTTTAGGGTTTTCATATATTTTACATGGACAAGGAGGTGTAATTTATTCCTGGTCGCCTGCTACTGGATTAAGTAATCCAAACATAGCAAATCCTACAGCGGAGCCACTTGTAACCACTTCATATCTACTTACAGTTACTGATAACAATGGGTGCTCTAATACAGATGCTCTAAATATCTATGTGATAGATGATTATTTATTTACTGTTTCTAATGTTCTTACACCTAATGGAGATGGATTAAATGATGTATGGAATATTCAGAATATTGAAAACTATCCTGACAATTCAGTTACTGTATTTAACCGATATGGGCAGGAAGTGTATAGTGCCTCATCATACAAAAATGATTGGAATGGACAATATGGAGGTCAACTTTTACCTGATGGGACTTATTATTATGTTCTAAAATTCACGGGTTCTCAAAAGATTTTTAAGGGAGCAATTACAATTGTTGATGGCAAGTACTAATAAGTATATAAACATTTTTATTAATTATAAAACTAAAATTAAATGAAAAAAATTACATTAATTCTTATTACTATCATAATAGGAAATATCGTTAAAGCCCAGCAGGTGCCAATGCTTAGTCAGTATAGCCAGATGCCATTTATTTATAATCCTGCTTATACAGGTTTTACGGGTAATACCAATGCTTTTTTGGTAGATCATTCGCAATGGACTGATATGCCTGGAGGTCCGGTAACAAGGGCACTTACCCTAGACGGTAGTATCCAAGATAATAAAGCTGGTTTGGGAGCCGTAATATATAATGATATTACTGATATTACTAGTAGAATTGGGGCTTATGGTTCTTATTCCTATAAGCTTAAAACAAGTGAAACAACTAACTTGATTTTTGGAGTAGCATTGGGTATAATTGATAATAAAATTGATTATTCAAAAATTATAGTTAAGGACGCGAACGATTTATCCTTGTTTGGGCAATCGCAAAACAAAACCTCTTTTGATGGCAATGCGGGTGTATTGTTCAATTGGAAAAAATTAGAAGTAGGAGTTTCTGTTCCTCAATTATTGGGAAACAAAATTACTTACATTGATAATTATTCTCATTCTGTTTACCAAATGTCACGTCATTATATGTTATATGCTAAATATACTTTTGACATTAGTAAAGAACAGAACATTCATTTATCTCCTTTGGTATTGGTAAGATATATTCCTGATGCTCCAATTCAATATGACATTAATGCTTTATTTGATTGGAAAGATATTGTTGGAGTTGGAGTAACATATAAAAGTAATTACGCAGTTACAGGTAGTGCGTATGTAAAAGTTCATCAATCATTTTTAATTGGATATGCATATGATTTTATTATCGGCAATATCAGTTCATACGCTGGTACAAGTCATGAATTATTGCTTGGCTATACTTTTGGTGTTAAAAGAAAGAAAGAACTAGAAGAAATAAAAGCAGATATTGAAGAACTTAAAAAGAAAGACACTGACAACACTGAACTTAAAAAGCAAGTTGCTGACAATAAAGATCAGATAAAAAAAAATACTGAAGGGTTAAATAAAACTAATTTAAGAGTAGATAGTTTAAAACAGGATTTGGATAAAGTAAAATCAGATTTGCAGAAAACAAGTGAAAAAACCGATAATTTGGAAAAGAAATTAAATGATAATTCTTCAAGTACTAAAGCACCGGAAACTAAGGAAACCCCTTCTGTTACTTCTGAAAAGAAATCAAATACAGAAAAGGAAACTCCAATTGTTACTCCAGAAAAGAAATCAGATACAGAGTCTACCACTAAAAAGTCTACAGAAACTAAAGCACCTGAAACTTCTGACACGAATAAAATAAGTAAACCTTTAAAAATAGGTACAGAAGGGTCTGATGGAGTAAGAACAATTAGTAAAAAGGACTTTAAAGATAAAACTGGAAAGCCTATTAAGGAAGGGTTTTATGTGGTTGTAGGGACCTTCTACTACTACGATTATGCTATGGCAGAAATTCATCGATTTATAAACAGAGGGTATGCAAATACTTCTTACATTTTCTATACACCATTACATTACCACTACTTATTTATTGAAAATGTAAAAACCAGAGAAGAAGCAATAGATATAGTTAAGAAAGTTAGAGCGATTCAAAGTGATGCTTGTGTATTAAATGTTACCGAATAATTAATTCTAGTATTTGAAAAGTCCTTTCAGAAAATAATCTGAAAGGGCTTTTTATATTTTTATAAATTCAAAAATTGAATTCAGTTAAAAAATCAATGAAGTATTTTAAACACCATTTCTTTTAATAGTTCTCCTTCGGAGGCAGAACCTCTATCAATTCCTTTTGATTTTAAATCATAATCACGTAAATACGAGAATATTCTTTTTAGTTTAGATAAATCATAATTTTTACCAGCCAACTTATAATCATCAACAAAATTAAATGGAACTCCTAAACCTGTCGTAACTGCTTTATTTGATTTATCAGGTAGGTAATGGTAAAGAAGAAGTTTACAGAAATAGCCATATAAAATGGAAACTGTCATTATCATCGGATGGTCTTTTTCATTCGAACCGAAATAATTTACAATACGATTAGCTTTTAATACATCCTTTTTACCAATTGCATTTTGTAGTTCGAATACATTATAATCTTTACTGATTCCGATATTAGTTTGAATAATATCCATTGTAATTTCCGATTTGGGCGGAAGATTAATCATCAATTTATCTAATTCATTGGTAATTTTACTCAAATTTGTACCTAAGGATTCAGCTAAGATTGAACTTGCTTTTGGGCCTATTTTAAAACCTTTTCCTTT
>CAIRRW010000046.1 GCA_903881065.1 uncultured Bacteroidota bacterium | reverse complement strand
GTAGTCATTAATTAGTTCTAATACATCATCACACATCACTTTGTAATTCCAGCTTTCACTATGTGGCGATAGTCCGTGATTGCGCAAATCAACAATAAATACCTGAAATCTTTGTTCCGCAAATTGTTTCGCCAATGAATTCCAATTATCACTTTGCCCGAACAAACCATGAAGTATAATTATCGGCTGGCCATCCCCAACTTTTCTTGAAAACAATTTCATATCATTTTAATTGACGAAGATAAAGCTGAATCGTATTTTCAATTCCAAAATAAAGCGCATCAGATATTAAAGCGTGCCCAATTGATACTTCAAGCAAATCAGGAATACATTTTTTAAAATAATTAAGATTCTCCAAACTCAAATCATGCCCTGCATTTATCCCTAAATTTAATTCCGAGGCTCGCTTTGCTGCTACAACAAAAGGATGTATTGCATCTTCTTTATTTTTCGGATATTCTTTTGCGTATGATTCGGTATATAATTCTATTCTATCAGTATTTGTTTCTTTTGCGCCGTCAATCATTTTTAAGTCTGCATCTACAAATGTTGAAGTACGAATTCCCGCTTCTTTAAATTGAGCAATTATCTCTTTCAAATAGTCTTTATTTGTTATTGTATCCCATCCATGATTGGAAGTTAATTGTCCTAACGTATCAGGCACCAATGTTACTTGTGCAGGTTTAACTTGCATCACCAAATCAACAAATTTCTTTTCTTTAGGGTTACCTTCGATATTAAATTCAGTAGTAAGCAATGGCTTCAAATCTATTACATCCTGATATCGGATATGCCGTTCGTCCGGACGTGGGTGCACCGTTATTCCTTGTGCTCCATATCGTTCACAATCAATTGCAAACTTCAATAAGTCGGGAACGTTTCCTCCTCTTGAATTACGAAGTGTTGCTATTTTATTAATATTTACACTTAACTTTGTTGCCATAGCTGATTAAAATAAAGTGTAAAGCTAAAAAATTAGTAAGTTTGTCATTGAATAATAAAACAAAATGTTAGCAAAGGAACTTATTACCGACGACATACCGCCTCTTAAACCCAATGATACCGGGCTAATGGCGATAAACTGGATGGATGAATTTAAAGTATCTCATTTGCCAATAGTAAATAAGCATGAGTATTTAGGACTCATTTCTGATACAGATATTTTAGATTACGATATTACAGATGACGAATTAGGTAAATGTAAATTATCTCTAATTCGCCCTTATGTGTTGGAAAATCAACATGTGTATGAAGTCATTAAAATGATTTCCACTATGAAATTAACGGTTCTTCCGGTACTTGACGAACAACTAAATTATATCGGCCTTATACCTGCAAACGTTTTAATACAGCAGTTTGCAACACTTGCCGCAACCAGAGAACCGGGTGGTATTATTGTTTTAGAAATGAATAACCATGATTATACATTAGCTCAAATTGCACAGATTGTGGAGAGCAATGACGGTAAAATATTAAGCAGTTATGTTAATCATATTCCTGATTCCACCAAAATGGAAGTAACTCTTAAAATTAATAGAGAAGACCTGTCTGCTATTATTCAAACTTTTTATCGTTATAATTATACTGTCAAAGCTTCCTTTCATCAAAGCGAATTTAATACAGATATGAAAAATCGTTTCGATTCCTTTATGAATTATTTAAATATATAATTTCTGTTACTTTTCTGATAAATGAAAATAGCGATTTACGGTAGGAATACAACGGATAATATTTCTCAGCACATTCAATTATTGTTTCATAAATTGAATAATTACAAAGCCGAATTGTTGATTTATGAACCCTTCTATAAATACATAAAAACTAAATTAGAGTTAACAGGAAATATCAAAACGTTTAATTCGCATTTAGATTTAATCGGTAAAGTTGATTATCTCTTGAGTATTGGAGGCGATGGTACCATATTAGAAACTCTGAAATTTGTTCGTGATTCTGAAATACCTGTATTGGGTATTAATACAGGGCGATTGGGGTTTCTGGCAAACGTTGCAAAAGAAGAAATAAATAGTGCTGTTGAAGCTCTAGTAAATAAAAAATTCACCATCGAGAAGAGAACATTGTTGAGTGTTACTAATCCGGCAGACTTATTTGGAGAGGTTAATTATGGATTGAATGAATTGACAATATTGAAAAAAGATTCGTCTTCTATGATTACGATTCATACCTACATCAATGATAATTTTCTAAACTCCTATTTTGCTGATGGATTAATAATAGCCACACCTACCGGTTCCACAGCGTATTCATTAAGTTGCGGAGGACCATTAGTAATGCCAGGTTCTCAAAATTTTGTGATTACTCCTATTGCTCCTCACAATCTTAATGTGCGGCCATTAGTAATTTCTGATAACAACATTATTAAATTAAAAGTTGAAGGACGTAGCCCTAACTATCTATTATCGCTTGATTCGCGCAGTGTTGTTATTGATTCTTCTATAGAGATTAAAATACAAAAAGCAGATTTCTGTATTCATCTTATCCAATTAGAAAATCAGAATTTCTATAATACAATACGCAATAAACTTCTTTGGGGATTGGACAGAAGAATTTAATTTACTTCTACCATATTTGTCAACGCCACAAAATCAGCTACCGATAACTCTTCTGCACGCTGTGTTAAATATTTATGATCTAAATATTCAGGTTTCAATTTAAATGCTTTGATCGAATTTCGTAATGTTTTTCTTCGCTGATTAAAACCGGCTTTCACTACTTGTTTAAATAATTTTTCATTGCAATCCAATTGCTGAACATTATTTCTGGTCAACCGGATAACCGCTGATTTAACCCTCGGTGGCGGATTAAATACATTTTCATTTACTGTAAATAAATATTCAATATCATAAAATGCCTGTAGCAAAACGGAAGTGATACCATACGTTTTATTCCTTGGCTTGGCTGCAATACGCTCTGCTACTTCTTTCTGAAACATACCAACTACTTCAGGCACCTGATTTTTATGATCCAGCACCTTAAATAAAATTTCAGTAGAAATATTATATGGAAAATTTCCTATTACAGCAAAAGGTTCATTATTAAACAAATTATTGAAGTCAAGTTTAAGAAAATCTCCTTCAATTATTTTATTCTCAAGTACAGGGAAATTCTTTTTAAGATAGGCAATCGAATCCCAATCTATATCTATTATATACGTTTCAAATGCTGTTTCAGTAATCAAATATTTTGTAAGTACGCCCATACCAGGACCTACTTCCAAAACTTTTAAATAAAGGTTAGTGTGTTTTAAACTTTTTACAATATCAAGAGCAATGTTTTCATCTTTCAAGAAATGTTGTCCTAAATGTTTTTTCGCTCTTACTTCATTGTTCATTATACAATTTCTAATATTGTTCTGAATGCTACAAACTTGTTTGCATATTTATCGGCAACATCTTTTTGCAAACGAGGAGCATGCAGACGTTGATATTCTTTAAGGTCTTCCAAACTGGCACATGTATATTGAAATGAATAAGTAGTCCCCTGCTCCTCATCTATTAAGACTTTGCAAACCTTATTTTCCAAAAAATATCCTGTATTCATTACATCAGGAATATGGACAGTTTTCATCCAGTTCAACCATTCTTCACGAACATCATTTTCTATGTTCACTGTTACATTATATATTATCATAACATCAATTCCAAAATCTTAATTAAATGCATCTCCACGAAGTTTCCTGAAACGTTTTCTGGCTTCAACTACATATAAACTTGCAGGATATTTTTCTAATAATTGCTGATACAATTCTTTCGCTTTCACCAAATCTTTAAATTGATTTTCGGTTATATCCGCTAATTTAAAAAGAGCATCATCTCCTAAAATGTCGTCACCATATTTTTTTACAATCGTATCATAATACGTGGCCGCCTTTGTAAAATCACCATGTTTAAGTGCAATGCCTGACTTTTTATAAAGTATATCATCTGCAAGAGCATGGTTAGGGAATAGTTTATTTATCGAATCTAAACTAACAATGGCCTCCTCATCTTTATTTTGAAATGCAAGTAAATCGGCGCGAGCAAAAATTAATAACGGGGCTTCATTAGTATCCACAGCTACTGCGTCGCTAATCAACAATGATAAATCCATTGCATCATTCGAAATGAGCTTTGCTGTAGCACCTTTCAATACATCAAGTTGTGCCTGGGCCCATTTAAAATCTCCTGTATAATAAGATATTTTTGCATTCCTGAATTTTGCTTCATTACCTATTTCATCATGTTTAAAAGCCTTCTCCACCTGAGAATAACGCAAGGAAGCTTCCCAAATATCACCTGTCATTAAATAAATATCACCCAATTCCAATTTACATTCTGCCTGTGCTTGAGCCGGTAATTGCGGCAAAGCAATCGTTTCTTCCAATAAGGCGACTGCGTCCTCTGGTTTATGTATGTAGAACGCCTGTAAATGAGCAAGATTTTTTAACAACGGCTCAGTGCCTGCCGATTTGCCCAGTTCAGAGATTGCTGTATTGAAATTCTTTTCCAATTCCGATAAATCGGCAGTTGAATAATTTCCTTTCCTGACCACTTTTTGATAGGATACATTAATCAATTCTATCCTTGCATTAATATAATACGGCAGCTCTTTCCCTTTTGAAATAACATACTGATAGGCTTTGATAGCCATATCATAACTTTCGTTTTCGGTATACAATTGTCCGAGAGCCATCACTCTGTTACCATCTTCTTTCTTGCGTTTATCAAGTGCTTTGGCCTGTATAAATGCACCTTCCCAATCTCTCTTTTGAATCTGAATCCAAATTAAAAACTCTGAAAGAATTGTTTTGTCAGGGCTTCTCTGAATACGTTTTAGTAATTCTGTTTTTAATAAATCATTTTGCTGCTGGTCAGCATCACTCGCAAAGCTAGTCTGCAAAGAGTTTTGAACCGTTTGAATATATGAATCATTTATTTCGAGAGCATCAAGATATTCGCCAATCATTGCTGCCTTATCTCCTTTTTCTCTGTAAACACTGGCCAGTTCAAAATTAAAAGGATAGTTGTTTTGTGATATTCGTCTTCCTTTTAAATAAGTAGAAATGGCATAATCATATTGATGAATCGCATTGAAAGAATTAGCAAGATTAAATACCTGGTCATCCCTTTTGATTGATTTCACAGCTTGTTCCCATGTTTGTTTTGCTTTATCAGGTTGTTCCCAACGCGTATATACGGTACCTAAATCAACATTAAAAGTTAAGTTGTCTGGATATTGTTTTATTTGTTTCTTAACAATTTTTTCTGCCTTTTTGAAGTCTTTTGTTTCAATCAGACAATTTAAATAAGGGACATAAAACTGGTCAGGGGACTTACGATTATAAAATTTTTCGTAATAATCCAACGCTTTATCGAACTCTCTGTTTTTATAATACTGATCGGCAAGCTGTTCATCAGTGGTAGGTTGAGGATTTTGATTGTAGGGTTGTAAAATAACGCCCCCAGGCTGTGCAATAATAGAAGTACGCATTGATATACATGCAAACAAAACAATTACAATGCGCAGGTACACAACATTTGCAAGGTTTATGCTTTTTAATTCACACTTCATTATTCCTGATTTATTATTTCGAGCACTACGGCTTTGGCTTCCACATTCAAACCATTGCGCAAAGTTAACAAACTTCCTTGTTTTAAATGTTCACCATATCCGTGAGGAGCAAAAAGCACTGCACTTATCACTCTGCTTTCGCCCAGTTCCAATGGTTTTTTATACAACTCAATCTGACATTCGGTGCAATAACTCTTAGATCCCTTAATATATGCCTGGGGGCGGTAAATACCCATCAACTCATAATTAGATACATTTTCGATGAGAAGTTTTAAACGCAGATATTTTTTCAGATAAATCATTTATCCTACAAAGATAAAGTTTGGCTGGCACTTCTGAGGATTATTAACTTTATTGTTTGGCTGGTAAAATGCAGGTAAAAATCATTTCGGGGAGGAAAATAATGATTTTATTGTCCCCTAAAACGATTTTAGGGGACAATAAAATCTCTTTCGGAACTACTTTTTTGCCTTCGATTAGGTAAGTATTCCTCTCAGATATATACTAAAACTTGCTTTTGTATGATATTCATCAACTTTTACAAAGATTGACAATACCATGACATTTACAATACAAATAATCTCGAAGTTTGTACTTGAAATAAAAGATTATGCAACGGATAAAAATTATTGCTTTTACTCATAAAACAACCGATTTAAATGACATCGGGAAATTACATATTGAGGAAAGTGCTTTAAAATCACGATTGGATCACTTGAAAACAAAGGCCAACCTGGAAGAATTGTATTATCTATCTACTTGCAATCGCGTGGAATTTATGGCGATTACATCAGCTGCTGTTAATGCTGATTTTCTGAAACTATTTTTCTCTGCTTTTGATACCACATGGACTTCAGAAGATATAAACTGGGCTGTAAATAATGCTTCAGTTTATGATAACGATGATGCACTGCGTCATTTATTTAATGTTGCATCGTCAATAGATTCGCTTGTTGTAGGCGAACGCGAAATTATTACTCAGGTGAGAAATGCGTATGATAAATCTGCTGAACTTGGACTTTCGGGAGATCTGATAAGATTGGCAGTTAAGAAAACAATAGAGGTTGCAAAGGATGTTTATACACATACTAATATTGCTAAGAACCCTGTTTCTGTTGTGTCTTTGGCATATCGCAGACTAAGAGAGTTGAACATAAAACAAGATGCGCGTTTCGTGATTATTGGTTCTGGTGTTACTAACACAACCATGGCAAAATATCTTAAGAAGCATGAATTCAGCAACTTTACTGTATTCAACAGAACCCTTGCAAATGCTGAAGTATTGGCCACTGAATTAAAAGGAAAAGCATATCCTTTATCCGAACTAAAAAATTACAAACAAGGTTTTGATATTATCGTAACCTGCACCGGCGCTGCCGAAAGCGTGATTACTCCGGAGATTTATAAAAGCCTTGTAGGTGATGATAAAACTAAAAAAGTGGTAATAGATTTGGCAATTCCGAATGATTTGGATGCCGAGATTTTGAATAATTATGATGTAAATTTGATAGCAGTAAATAATTTGCAGGAAGTAGCGAAAGAAAACTTACAATCACGCGAAAAAGAACTGGAAGCTTGCCGTGAAATTATTGAAGCAAATATTGAAGGGTTCAAACAGATATTAAAAACACGTAAAGTGGAGCTTGCCATGAGCGAAGTGCCGAAGAGAGTGAAGCAGATTCGCGAAAGCGCAAATGATTTATTTGCAAAAGAATTATCTTCAATGGACTTGCAATCAAAAGAAGTACTGGATAAAATTCTCGCTTATATGGAGAAAAAATACATCAGCGTACCAATGAAATTAGCGAAAGATATAATGGCTGGCAGCAGTGATATTTAATAATTAATATTTAATAGGTAATACTGTACAAAGTGGACAAAAACGAATTACAGTTACGGTTAAAAACATTTGCTTTACGTTGTGTTAAACTAACATCCGCTCTTCCTAAAACTCCACTCGGTAAATACTTTCAAGGTCAGTTAATGCGTTGCTCAATGTCTGCTTATGCTAATTACAGAGCCGCTTGTATTGGTCAATAACGGGCTGCTTTCGTTGCTAAAATAAGTATTTCTTTTGAAGAAGCAGATGAATCGTATCTTTGGCTCGATTTAATAATTGAAACCAATTTATTACCTAAAGAAAAAGTTGAACCACTATTTAAAGAAGCAAAAGAGTTGGCAAGTATATTAGCGGCAGCAAGAAAAAATTCGCAGAAATAAACATAGCAGGAATATTAAATATTACTTATTACATATTAAAACGTGGAAAGAAAAATAATAATCGGAAGCAGAGGAAGCGATTTAGCTTTGTGGCAGGCAAATCATGTATTAAGAAAAGTGCAAAAGCTTGGACTTACTGCCGAACTAAAAATAATAACTACACAGGGCGACGCCATTCAGAATTTAAGTTTTGATAAACTGGAAGGAAAAGGTTTCTTTACAAAGGAAATTGAAGAAGCCTTACTAAAAAAAGAGATTGATCTTGCTGTTCACTCACATAAAGATTTACCAACCACATCTCCCGAAGGATTAAAGATTGCTGCTGTTTCCGAACGTGAAGATGCTGCAGAATTAATTGTGATAAGAAAAGAAGCAGTTGAAAACGGACTGAAGTTTTCTTTTAAAAAGAACGCCAAAGTGGGCACTTCTTCAGCAAGAAGAAAATCGCAGTTGCTTGCTTTCAGAGATGATATAATAATTGAAGAACTGCGTGGAAATGTTCCTACACGCATTCAAAAGCTACGCGATAAAAAGTATGATGCTATAATGCTTGCAGCTGCAGGTGTTGAGCGTTTGCGTATTGATTTAAGCGAATTTAAAGTGGTAAGGTTAGACCCTAAGGAGTTTATTCCTGCGCCTGCACAAGGGGTTTTGGGATTGCAGATAAGAGAAGATGATCACGAATTGTTTGAATATATAAATAAATTAAATTCGGAAAAGGTAGAAGACATAATAGGTGTAGAGCGTAAAGTACTGAATTTATTTGATGGAGGTTGTCAGTTGCCATTGGGAATTTATTGTATAAAAGAAGATAATAAGTTTAAGGTTTGGGCTTCAAAATCGGATGCGTGGAATACAATGCCAAAACGTTTGTACTTTGAATCGTTCACTGATGAAGGGTTTGCAGAGAAGATTGTCAATAAATTAAATACTATTAAAGGAACTTCCGTATTAATTACACGTGATTTGAAAGAGAATTCTTTCTTTAAAAACGTATTGGAAGGCAATGGATATAAAGTACAGGGAGTTTCGTTTATAGAAATTAAACCTGTTGCAATTGCAAATGTTCCACAAACGGATTGGGTATTTTTTGCAAGTGGAAATGCTGTGGAACATTTCTTTAATCAAAATCCTGAACTAAAACCGAAAACAAAGTTTGGTGTTATCGGCAAGTCAACAGAACTGGAATTAAAAAAACACAATAGAAATGCGGCTTTTGTTGGTTCTATAAATGATACAAAAGTAGTAGGGAAGAAATTCGCGAAAGCTGTTGGCGAAGAAACTGTATTGTTTCCGCAGGCTAAAGGCGGTTTGCGAACTATTCAACAACAATTTGCTGATGCGAGTAAACTGTCGGATATAGTAGTTTATGAAACAGTGAAAAAGGAAAATGCAAGTATGCCTGAAGTGGAAATAGTTGTATTTACAAGTCCTTCAAACGTAGAATCCTATTTTGAAAAAGGAAAAATAAACGCTACACAAAAAGTAATAGCAATAGGAAAATCAACAGAAAAGAAATTAATAGAAAAAGGAGTTGAAAACTGTGTACTGCCGGTTTCATTTGATGAATCAGGGTTAGCAGAAGCGGTTTTCGGAATTTAAAAAACAAATAAAATGATACAAAGACCAAGAAGATTAAGAAAAAATCCAATCATCAGAGAGATGGTTGCGGAAACAAGGCTTTCAAAGGATATGTTTATCTATCCATATTTTGTTGTGCCTGGAAAAAATGTTGTTCATCCGATTGATGCAATGCCGGGAGTTAGCCACTTTTCGGTGGATGAACTATTAAAAGATGTTGAAAAAGGTTTAAAAATCGGCATCAACAAAATACTATTATTTGGAGTTGGCGAAGATAAAACGGAAGATGCGAGTTCATCTTTCAGTACTAATTCTGTGGTTGTAAAAGCGGTTTCGGCTTTGAAAGAAAAGTTTGGTGACAGCATTTATGTAATAACCGACATTTGTGTTTGTGCATACACTACGCACGGTCATTGTGGAATAATTCATAATGATTATGTGCATAATGATTCTTCGGTGGAGGTGCTTGCAAAGATGGCATTGGCGCATGCAAGAGCAGGTGCTGATATGGTTGCGCCTTCTGATATGATGGATGGAAGAATTTCTGCAATGCGTGATTTGCTTGACAAAAACGGATTTGAGAACACAGCAATAATGTCCTACTCTATTAAATATGCTTCAGCTTATTATGGTCCTTTCCGCGAAGCTGCAGATTCTGCACCTCAAAAGGGAGACAGGAAATCGTACCAGATGGATTATAGAAACGGAAATGAATCGATGACCGAAGGTATAATCGATGAATCGGAAGGTGCAGATATATTGATGGTGAAACCAGCTTTGGCATACATGGATGTTATTTTTAATCTTCGTCAGACAACACTTTTGCCAATTGCATGTTATAATGTTTCCGGTGAATATTCAATGGTGAAAGCTGCTGCAGCGAATGGCTGGATTGATGAACAGAAAATTGTAATGGAAAATATGTATTCGTTTGCAAGAGCTGGCGCTAACATTATTATTACCTATCATACCAAAGATATATTTGAAAAAGGCTGGTTGTAGGCTTTATCATTGATTGTCTAAAACAAAAAACGTCCGGTAATTCTACCGGACGTTTTTATTTAAATGGGTTTCAATAAATATTATACCAAAGCAATATCAAATTGAACAAGATTAATAAACTCCTGAACTCTATCATCCACTTGTTTTTGAGTTAATCCTACTAAATTCTCAGTACCGAATTTCTCAACACAGAAAGAAGCTGTAGCGGAACCAAAAATGATGGCACGTTTCATATTGTCAAAGGAAATATCTTTGGTTTGAGCCAGATACCCAATGAAGCCACCAGCAAAAGAATCACCTGCACCTGTAGGGTCAAATACTTCTTCAAGAGGTAATGCAGGAGCGAAAAATACCTGTTCCTTATTAAATAGTAAAGCACCATGCTCGCCTTTTTTAATAATTAAATACTTAGGTCCCATCTTTAATATCTTCTGAGCAGCTTTAACCAGCGAGTATTCTCCTGAAAGCTGACGCGCTTCACCATCATTCACAGTAAGTACATCTACCTGATCAATTATCTTTTTTAAATCGTCAAGCGCTATATCCATCCAGAAATTCATAGTATCCAATACTATTAATTTTGGGCGGGTTTTCAACTGTGCGAGTACTTGCAATTGTACCTGAGGACTTAAGTTACCCAACATCAGGAACTCACAATCCTGATAGGAATCAGGAACAATCGGATTAAATGTCTCCAACACATTCAATTCGGTAACCAATGTATCGCGGCTATTCATATCATTATGATATTTGCCGGACCAAAAGAAGGTTTTTCCTTCTTTAATAATTTGTAATCCATCGGTATTAATATGGTGACGATTGAGGAGGTCGATGTTTTCTTTTGGAAAATCGCCGCCTACAACAGACACAATATTGATATTTTTGGTATAATATGAAGCTGCCAAACCTATATAGGTAGCTGCTCCGCCAAGGATTTTATCGGTTTTTCCGAAAGGAGTTTCTATAGCATCAAAAGCAACAGTTCCTACAACAAGTAAACTCATAAATTAAATTATTTTTAAAAATTTCGCACAAATATATTGTATATTTGGATAGAACATAGTACTTTCGCACTCCTTTTTATAAAAGGTCATTCTTCCTTAGCTCAGTTGGTTAGAGCATCTGACTGTTAATCAGAGGGTCGCTGGTTCAAGTCCAGCAGGGAGAGCAAAAGCAAAGCCCTTATAAACACTAGTTTGTAAGGGTTTTTGCATTTTATGCCTTATCAGAAGACTTAGTTTTTGTGGTAGGAAAATGGAGGTTTAACCTCTAAATAAAATGCAAATAACATGCAAATGATTTACTGTTGAAAGCTACAACTTACGTAGCTATGCCAACATTAAAATTAAGCCTTGACAAAAGGAGAGCAAAAAATGACAAGACTTATCCATTAGTCTTTAGAATTTCTTCAAATGGAGAATCAAGATTTATTCCAATTGGGCATTCAATATCAGAAGGATATTGGAATGTGAAAACTGAAAGTATTAAAACATCATTACCTACTTATGATGCTTTAAATAGCAGGGTACAAGAATTGTATCTTAAGTATTTCTCCAAGATGCTTGAGTATGAGAAATCCAATCCCTCTGATTTATCAGCAACAGCAATAAAGGATTATATATTATCTGTACCAAAGCCTAAAATGGATGTTTATAGTTTCTGGCAAATGGAAATTGAACACATGCAAAAGGCTGACAGGAATGGAGGTGCGAGAACATACATGGAAACATTAGTAGCACTTAACAAGATAAAGGATTTACATATTCCATTTGAGCATATTGACCATGCTTATCTTAAGAATATTGAGGGAGAATTAATAAGCAGAGGTGTAAGTATAAACAGTATCGGTTTTTATTTCAGAACACTGAGAGCAGTATACAACAAGGCTATACATGCTAAGGAAGCAACATTTGACCATTACCCATTCAGGACTTATAAAATTAGGAAGGAGCCAACCAGACCAAGAGTGTTGACAAGAGATGAAATTAGTAATTTCTTTAATTCAGATATAGATAAATCCTCATGGTTATATGACAGTTGGTTATTAGGTAAATTAATGTTTATGCTAATCGGTATAAACTTTAAAGACCTTATTCTTATGAAGGAAAGTCAAATTCAGCATGGAAGATTAATTTATACCAGAGCCAAGACCAAGAGACAATATTCTATTAAACTGCTGCCGGAAGCAGTAGAAATTTTAAATCATTTCAGGGGTAGAAGTGAACTAACAATAATAGGTAAATTAACACCTGCACAATTGGAAGATAAGATAAACCTGCCGCTTGTTATAAGACAGGCAAATAAGGTTTATAACAAGCATCTTGGGAAGATTGGTAAGATGATTGAGTGCAAGGAGAAGTTAACAGGATATTGCATGAGATACAGTACCGCCAACATTGCTAAACAGCTTGGATATAGCAAGGATTTAATTTCAGAAGCACTTGGTCATTCAATGGGATTAAGAGTTACAGGAATATTCTTGGAGAACTTTGACTTGGAAATTATTGACAACATGAATCAGCAGGTTTGTTATTCAGTTATGAAAACGAAGAGGTGAAAACGTGTTAAGATATACTGAGCATTCAAATTTTTTTATAAAAAATTTTTTAGGTTTAATTTTAAATTTTTAAAGTTTAACGCATTATATAGCTAAATATAAAAAAGTTGTCCAAGGAAGAGTGTATTAAGGTTCCCCTGTTGATGTCCCCCTCTGCCTTATTAAAAACGGGTGTACCCACTATCATTTTTTTGTTTACATGTAAATCTTAAAAGTTTATTAAGAATTACTTTTTTATTATTATCCAACTCTTTATTGATTTTAGAAATTAGTATTAACCTTTAAAATCAGTTAAACATGAGTACAGTAAACAAAACTTTAAATGAAATCAGTGTTAGTTATTCCAAGAAAAACTTTTACAATGAAAAGATTATTACCTCCTTAAATTTACATGAATTAATAAGAAAGATTTATTCTTCGTCAGAGTGTATTATTGACTTTAAAGAATACTTCTTTATTATATTACTTAACCGTAATAATCTGGTCATAGGGTACAACATGCTTAGTGCAGGAGGTATATCTGGAACAGTTGTAGATATAAGGATTGCATTTGCCATTGCTCTTAAGAGCCTTGCTACAAGTATGGTAATTGTACACAACCATCCTTCAGGAAACCTTAAACCTTCCCAACAGGATATTACTATTACTAAACAGTTTAAGGATGCCGGAAGAATAATGGATATAGCAATAATTGACCACATCATTATTGCAGACTCAGGTTATTTCTCATTTGCAGACCAAGGCATGTTGTAGTAAACTTTAAAAGTTTAAATTATTAGAGGGGCTTTCTATACTGAGATTGCCTCTCTTTTTCCCACCCTCATTATTATCGAACTCTTTATTGTTTTTGTATAACTTAAAATTTTTATAATCATGAAACAATTTAGAAAAGCAGAAAGGAACCTCTGCAAAATTAAGATGGCTCTACAAGGCTCATCAGGTTCCGGCAAATCTTATTCAGCATTATTACTGGCTTATGGGCTTACCAAAGATTGGAGTAAAATTGCTGTTATTGACACAGAGAATGGTTCAGCAAACCTGTATTCTGATTTAGGAGAATACTCTGTACTTAGCATTGCTCCACCCTTTACACCGGAGCTTTTTGGTGAAGCCATTGACCTTGCTGTAAACAATGGGTTTGAGTGTTTAATTATTGATTCCCTGTCAGCTGAGTGGAATGGACAAGGAGGAATACTTGACATTCACAGTAACATCCCCGGCAATTCCTTTACAGCATGGGGAAAGGTAACACCAAGACACAATGCATTTGTGCAGAAAATTCTACAGAGTAACATTCACGTAATTGGTACAATGAGAAGCAAAACTGATTATGTTATTTCTGAAAGAGATGGAAAACAAGTGCCTGAGAAGATTGGTTTGAAAGCTGTTCAGCGTGAAGATGCAGAGTATGAGTTTACACTTGTATTTGAAATTAACATGAGACACTTGGCATCGGTGAGCAAGGACAGAACAGGGTTGTTCATTAACAAGCCTGAATTAAAATTGTCATCTGAAGTAGGTGAAATTATTTCGGAATGGTGTAGTTCCGGTAAACCATTAGTACCTGCTGTAGCTAATGTTATAGCAGAACAACCAAAGCCTGATGATTTTGGAGTAAGAATCAGTGCATGTAAAAGTGTTGATGAACTTATTGAACTCTTTAATGCGAATGTTGAGCATCAGGAGACTTACAAGCAGGATTTCATTACAAGAAAGAATCAAATTAATGTTAAACCTAACAGCTTTTTGAGTAATGGAATTCATAGTTAATAACAAGAAGGTGCTTGAACAGATTCAGGCACCTTCACTAAATGGCAGTGGTAAAGTATCAACAGCCAAGCCATTTATAGAAGCTAATACAATCCCTGTAAGTGTAAAGGAAATAAGGGATGAACACATTATTCCTGTTTGGGCTACATCAAATGAACCATTGATTAGTCACTCTGAATTTGTTGAATCTACTTGGGAAATGACACATAGGATGTTTGCAAATGAAACCATCATGAAACCAAGTATCAGAGTTAGCCATCCTATAAAAGGAAGAATACCAGAGGCTAAGAAAAAGGCTGCAAAAGACCTTCAACCACATGAGCAGACTTTGTATTATGAGAGAATGATGTTTGTAATTGAGATACCTTCAGTGTATGATACTGTAAACGGTAACTCTCTATCTCTTACTATTGGTGGTGTTAAGTCTTACAATCTTGACAACCTGTATAGCAAGAGAGGTAGTGCAGACCAGCATTTTCAATTGTTTGTAGGATTTCAGAATACTGTATGCTGTAATTTATGTGTATGGAGTGATGGAATTGCAGAAGAGGTGGGAATCAGCTCTACAGGTCAACTCATGTATGCCGTAGAGAATTTGATTAACAGATACAAAGCTGGGAAACACTTGAAAGCAATGAGAAACATGATTGACATAGAGCTTTCAGAAACTGAATTTGCTCAAGTAGTAGGAAGATGCAGAATGTTCAAACACTTGCCAGATGCTACAAGGAAAGGTATACCTGAAATATTACTTGGTGACCAACAGCTTAGTGCCGTTGTACATGATTATTACAAGGATTTCAACTTTGGAACTGAACAAGGTGGAAGCATTAGCATGTGGCAGTTCTACAACTTACTGACAGGAGCTAATAAATCCAGTTATATTGATTCATTCCTTGAAAGAGGTGTGAACTCACATGATTTCAGTTATGGACTGATTAATCACAAGATTAATAAAGATCCTTTCTGGTATATGGGATAATAAATAAGAGTTCGGGTAAAACTGAACTCTTATTTTATGCTCCTCCTTATTATAAAACTCTCTCATAGTTCTAGAAGGATTTATAGTACATTTGCTTCACCAATAATAAATACTAATAATATTGAAATATTAGACTAAAATTTAGACAAGAGAGTTAAATCTTCTACTACATTGGATTGGACTATCAGGCAAAGTGCTAAGGATAAGGTTAAATTGGAAGTTAAACGTGTACTCAGATTCTATAAATACCCACCGGATGATGAACCAAGAGCTACTGAAACTTTATTAGAACAGGCAGAGATGCATGCTGAGGAACTTGTTTAATAAAATAAACAGATTAATAAGAACTTGTTATTTTACCTAGTATTATTTATCTAGTAATATTTAGTTATACTTAAGTATTATATGCTTTTTCTGATGTGAAGAGTGAGTGATTCCTAGCAAGGTTATTACCCCTTGTATCACTCACCTTTAGGCTTAAAACATTTTACATGCTTCCCCTTCTAGTGTCTGAGTTGGAGCATTGACGCCACTCAGCTTGAAGACAAACTTACAGGTGGTCAATCACCTGTCATGCGTGGAACTTTCTTCTTTGTGCTATTCCTGGATTGTGCATGATTCCCACAGTAACCCTTTAATTTTATACTGCTGCCGTTAATCTTTCCGACCAGTATGAACTGATTTAACAATACAAAGATAAATGTTTTTTAAATCACTTTTACGCTTGAATTTACATTGTTAATAAAAATTGGAAAAGTTAGTGCATATATAACGCTAACTTTTAATGCTTGTTGAAAACTCAGATTAAATATTTTTCTGAAATGCAAAGAATTTAGATACGGGAACACCTAATGCTTTACTTATTTTAAGAAGAGTTAAGGATGTGGGATTAGTTCTGCCTTTTTCAAGTCTGGTTATTGTTGCTTTCTCCATATTGACAAGAGAGGCTAAGTCAAGCTGAGTAAGCCCTTTCTTCTTTCTTTGCTTGGCAATTTCTTTACCTAATTGTACAAGGAACTCCTGATCCTCCATTTTGCAACTTGAATTTATTGCAAGGTGGAATATATTTAAAATATAAAGGGCAACATATATGTTACCTTAAGAAATTATACTTACATTTGACCCACCAAAAACAATTATCATGAAAAAATTAATTTTAGCTGTGATTACAGTTACAATAATATCTGCAAGCTGTAAGAAAGATAAATCACCATCTCCTACAACGACACCTTCTACAACTCCAACACCATTAGTTTTAACAGCTGCTGATTCGGCTTTACTAGGGAATTGGATACTTGACAGAAAAGATGATATATCCAATGGTGTAATGTTGTCAGGCTATCCACAATATTTTAGTGATCCTGTAAATTGCAGAATTGAATTTAAAGCAACACCTTATCTTGGCAGTAATAATCAAAATTGGAAAGAATGTAGTGATGGAATTAAGATGACAGGTTATATAGAACCTTACTATTGGAAAATGACTTCAGCCACAACTATAGAAGTTAGTGGTCAAATTTATATCATAGTGTCCCAAAGTCTGACTAATATGGCACTGCAATGGGGAAGTACCACATCTCCTGGTACTGAGGGTTTTTTGTATTATTTACATAAGTAAATCCATAGCTTTATTGGATATAAATATAATCACATCATTATATTATTAAATAATGAGGCATACATCTGAGGATAATAAATAAGTAAGTTTATGAAAAAGCAAATAATATTCTACATTCTAATAAGTTTTTTATTAGAGAGCTTAAAATCTCAAGTTGTGATAAATGAGGTAAACGTAAAGCCTGGTACAAGTCAAACCAGTGCACAGTTTCAATCTATGAAAGATTGTGCTAATCCTACCTACGGAAGTGAATATGTAGAACTTTACAATAAAAACCCTTGTACACCTATTGATATTAGTTGTTATATTATTGCTACTCCTAATTCAGGTCAGTCACCTAGTACTCAAGGTTCTTTTAGATTTCCTTTAGGTACTATTATTCCGCCATTTGGATTTATTTCTATTGGAGGTGCAAATTCAGGGGCTACTCTTCTTCTTCCTAATTATTGCACAGGTTCCAATGTAACATTCTTAAATACTTTAGCCAGCCGGTGGTTTCTTGATAATCTTGAAGAGTCAATTGGTCTTTATGATGCATCCGGCAATGTTCTGGATGTGGTTTATTGGACAACAAATCCAGGTCAGGCAAATCTTTGGAATAATTCATCATATCCAGGTTTATCTATTGCTGCTTCACCCATTGCCAATCCGTCAGCATGTGCCAATGTTGTTGCACTAGCTGCTCCTACTTCTTTCCCTAATTCTGTTGTAAGTTATGCTGGTGCATCACCAAATCTTGGTACTGTGATATGTAGAGTTCAAGATGGCAGTACAACTTGGATTACCAATGCTGCTGCCACACTTAATGCTTGTAATGGGACATGTAATACAGCTGTAAGCCCTGTAGTTTGCAACGCGGGGCCAGACCTAACTATTTTTAATTTTCCTCCTAATTATTCTCCTTGTCACCTTCAATTAGGCGTTCCTCCAACAGCAGGAATAACTTATCATTGGTTTCCTTCCATAGGTTTGGAAAGTGACACAATAAGTAATCCAAATGTTTATCCTAATAGTAATACACAATACATTTTGAATGCCTTTGATAATTGTGGTAACTCTTCTTCAGATACAGTTAATGTTACTGTTGTTCCGAGTTTGTCTTCCTATAATCCTGACAGGAATCCTACAATTTGCTTTGGAGATAGTATCTTAATTGGTGTACCTCCTAGCCCAGGTGTAACATACAGTTGGACTCAAAATTGGACTCCTGCTTTAGGATTATCAAATGACAATCAAAGCAATCCTATGGCTTCCCCTAGTTCCACAACAGTATATCATCTTGAGGCAACAAGTTCTTCTTCTTCACGTTGCACTGACACAATTTTTATCAACGTTAATGTTAATCCATCACCCACTGTATCCGTTAATTCTCCTAATATTTGTCAAGGAGATACAGCTACTATAATGCCAACTGGAGCTTCAAGTTATATTTGGCCATCAGGCATTACACCTACTGGAGTCAATTCAGGAATTGCTACTCCTTTAAGCACTACAACATATTTAATTACAGGTACAACTTTAGGTTGTTCACATACTGCAACTTCAACAGTTACAGTCAATCCAAATCCTACACCTATTGTTTCAATTCAACCTGGTAACATGATTGCTTGTTCAATTGGAGGAACTGGTTATACATATAAATGGTATCTTAATGGTATACTCCAAGCACAGTTAAATACACAATTTGTTCCATGTGCTATAGGTACTTGGTGGGTTGAAGTAACTAATTTATCAGGCTGTTCAGCAACTTCCACTTGGTTCCCTGTTAATTCTTGCACTATGGGAATTACAGAATTATTAAATGAAGAACAATTTATTATTTACCCAAATCCCTTTACCTCCCAAACCACAATTTCCTTTTCTTCAGAGCAAGAAAACACCAGAGTTAGTATTACAGATTTATTAGGTAAAGAAATAAAAACATTAAACTTTACCGGCAAAGATTGTGTGATAGAGAGAGGAGAAATGAGCAATGGAATTTATTTTGTTCAAGTAACAGATGACATGAGAAATGTTATAACCAAGAAGCTGATAATACAGTAACACAAATTAAATTTTAATACCATGAAAAAAATCACATTAATTGCTTATGTCCTAATTATTATAGGTTCAAGCTGTAAGAAGGACAAATCTCCTAATCCCACAGGTTCTACAGTAACATCAGGAAGTTTGACACCTTGGGAAAATTCATTAGTTGGTCAGTGGAAGCTTAAAAGATCAGAAATTAGGTCAAATGCTTTTTCTCCAGGACTTGGTGATTCAACATTTCAATATACAAATCATTATAATTATATAAATTCGCAATTAAACCTTACAGCTTCACCTGATATGGTTTATAATGGCACTCAATATTATCACGCAACTTTTGGTTACCAAGATAATACACCACCAGAAAGCAATTGGGCATGGGCTGGCGGAGCAGGCAGCTCTATTGATATTCCGGGAACACCTAATATTTTTAGCATTATTTATTTAAGTACTGACTCCTTAGTTCTTGATTATGTCAATGGTGGTCAAAGATTGTTTTTTAACAAAACAACAACGCCTCCTGTTTTAAATAATATTGAATCCAAACTTGTAGGTGGTATTTGGACACAGGTGACTCATAATGGATCAGCACCGCTTTCTCCAACATTTAAAATGTTTTTTAATAATTGGTATAGTACGGATGGCTATTTAGGCAAAGACTCTACCACTTTTGCAGTTCCTTTTAGTTGGCAAGTATTATTTCCTAATAGAGCAATTCCAATATTTTATACAAACAGTTCTTCCAATGGGCCTTATTATAAAATTACTACCCTGACGGCTAACTCACTAACTCTTGAATACATAAATCCTGGCTCTTATTCCACAACTTTGTGGACTGACGTTTATTCAAGATAGAGCTAAAAGAATTATCATCTTCATTTTTTGACTTGAATTTATTCCATAGTGGGATTTATTAGAGGGTTAGGGAAAGATGTATTCTTTTTAAATATTATGATACCTTTGTAAAATAAAACATAAAATTGTCATGAGAAAATTATTATTTATTTCAGTGCTCACATTTATTACATTTCAAGCAATAAGCCAGAGTAAAATAGATACTCTTAAAAATAGTACTATAATAAAACTTACAAAATCTAAACTCCCTGAATCCGTAATACTTCAGAAGATGAATAAATCAGTATGCTATTTTGATGTTTCAACTGATGCACTTATTAAATTAAGAGATAATAATGTTTCAGACAAGGTGATTGAATTAATGATTACCAAACAAGATGAAAATGACGCTAGACAAGAAACTCAAGTTAGCAATAACTCAAATGAGAAGAATCATTCTTTTAATGAATCCGGAATATACTTTTTTGAAAATAATAAATATACCAAACTTGACCCAACTAATATAAATGGAACTAAAATGAATCCTGGAGTAATGTATGCTCCAACCACCTATACAACCATGATAGATGGTGTTGAAGCAAATTACCAAATCCAAGAAACTAACCCTGTTTTCTATTTTAATTTTGACCCTGCTAAGAAGAGTTTAAATAACTCAAATCAAAGGTCTAACTCAGATAATTATATGGATTATATTTTAAGTATGAGAAATGGTTCGCAAGGACAAGCAATTAGCCCTAATGATTTTAAATTAATAAAACTTGACAAGAAAAAGGGTAACCGTCAATTTAATTCTGGCAGTATTGGTGCTTTTGGTGCAAGTACATCTATTCCTGGAAAATATATAGTAAATTTTAAATATGAGAGAGTTTCCGGCAATACTTATAAAATAACTTTTAAAGAAGAGTTAAAACCAGGTGAGTATTGTTTTATGTATTCAGGAGACCATCAAACTTATGACAGAAGTGGATCGGGAATTAAGATTTTTGACTTTGGTATAAAACAATAATTTTAATATACTGTTGAGGTGTATATATCCTTCTACAACAAAAGACACAATTGTTACGCTTGTTCATTAAGAAAAATTAATTTATCCAAGTTTTTTGTAGAGTATAATTATTACATTGGCCGCTGAAATTATTTTATAAATAAGCTTTTAAAAGCAAATTATTTGCAAATTTTATAAGAGAGCCTTTAATCCCAAGCCTAGCTTGAATAGTGAACTTACTGTTAATCAGAGGGTCGCTGGTTCAAGTCCAGCAGGGAGAGCAAATCCTTCACCAAGAAATTGGTGAAGGATTCTTGTTTCTACCTACCCTCCACATTTATCTTCCAGAATCGTTTTCATTTCCATGTTGCAATATTTAATTACTGTACAGCATAAATATTCCGAATTACTGATTTATGATTAAAATCTTTTTTAAGGAGAGGATATTTTTTTATTTTAGCCGAATAAATCAAAAATGAACAAAATCTATTACAAATAATATCTCCATGAAAAAAAATTACATTATCTCCACCTTATTATTGGTTTTATCTTTAGGTGCGGCAAAAGGCTTTGCAACTGATGAAAAGATTTCCAAGAGCCCTTCATCAGATATGATGAACGAAGGAAATAAATTATTAAATAACGGACAATTTAATGCTGCCATGGCGGTTTGGCAAAAAGTAATTGCAGAAGATGCTACCAACTCTAATGCCAACTTTAAAATGGGAATGTGTTATTATAATTCCATTGATGAGCAACCGAAAGCATTGCCATACCTAAGGAAAGCAGCTAAGAATATAATTGAGAAGTACGATTTCTTTAATACTTCGGAGAAGGCTGCGCCGTTTGATGCGCTTTACTTTTTGGCTGAAACGTATTTAACAAATAATCAACCGGACAGTGCGCTTCAAACATTTTTTCAGTATGAAGATAAATTCAATGGCAACCCGCCAATACCTGTTGAGAAAGCGATTCGTAATTGTATCAATGCAAAAAATGCCAGTAAAACTCCGCGTGATGTGGCGATGAAGAATCCAGGTAAGAATGTTAATTCAACCTATACAGAAACCAATCCGGTGTTGACGATTGATAATTCCGTAATGTTTTTTGCTTCGCGCAGACCTAATAAAGATGGCAATAAAAAGGTGAGTGACGTAACCGGTAAATTCGATGAAGACATATATTATACGTTAAAGGATGCGAAAGGAAACTGGGAACCTGCTGTTGCTTTCCGCTGGAATACAGCTAAAGATGAAGCGCCGCTTTGCCTTTCTGCTGACGGACTTACACTTTATATCCGCAAGGATGTGAATGGCCAATCAGATATTTTTCAGAGCAAGTATATTGATAAAGTATGGAGCGAGCCGAAGCCTGTTTCCGAGATTAACTCTTCAGCTAATGAAACAGGAGTAACGGTTTCGGCTGATGGAAAATATTTATATTTCTGTAGTGATAGAGAAGGCGGCAACGGGAAATTCGATATTTATCAATGTGTGAAATCGGGTAATAAATGGGGCAAAGCCAAGAATATGGGTACGGTGATAAATACTTCGGGAAGTGAAATATCTCCATTCATCAATCCTAATGGCAAGACGTTATTTTTCAGTTCGAACGGATACCGCGATGGAATGGGCGGTTACGATATTTTTTATTCGGAGATGAAAGTGGATGGCAGCTGGAGTGCGCCGCAAACAATGGGGTATCCTATTAATACAACTCGCGACGATATTAATTATTATATCATCGGTGGTGGAACCCGCTATTACTCAACCATACGCGAAGATGCCGACAGTTATGACATTTTCAAGATTGAGGGTGGTGGTTTCTCGATGGAAAATATTGATGCTACCGGACAGGTAGTTACGCTTACCAAAGAGATGAGCGTGAGTGATGTGGTGGAGGTAAATAAAACGGTGGAGAAAGAAGTGAACGTGGTGGAAACCGTGGAAACAACTGTGGAAGTGATTAAAGAGGTGGAGCGTGTGGATGTGGAAAAGGAAAAAAGAAAGATGGATTCGATGATGGTGGTGGCACGCAAGGAAGTGAATGCTGAGAATACAAAGGCGGAAGCAGATAAAATAAAAGCTGAATCGGAACGGATAAAAGCGGAGGCAGCAATAAAAACTGCTGAAGCTGATAAGGCAAAAGCAGATGCAGAGAGTAAAAAAGCAGATGCTGCAAAGGCTGCTTCAGATGCTGACAGAGCAAAATCGGAAGCGTTGAAAGCAACAGCAGATGCTGCAAAAGCTAAAGCAGATGCAGTGATTGCCGCAGCACAAAAAGCTGCTTCGGATGCTGCCAAGGCAAAAGCTGATGCTGACAAAGCGAAGGCAGATGCCGCATCAGCACAGGCTGTTGCAATGAAAGCAAAAGCAGAAGCCGACAGAGCTACTGCCGAAACTGCCAAAGTAAAAGCCGATGCCGACAAGGCGAAAGCTATTGCTGATAAAGCAAAAGCAGATGAGAATGCATTGCAGTTGAAAAATCAATTGGCTGAAACAGAGAAACCAAAGTATGAAGCATTGAAAGTACAGGCGGAAGCTGCGAAAGTAAAAGCAGATGCTGATAAATTAAAATCGCAGGAAGTAGTAGCAAATGCACAGAAAGCACAGGCTGATGCTGCGAAAGCAAAAGCTGAATCGGATGCAACAAAAGCTACCGTTACTGCTCAACTGGCACAAGTTGCTGCCGAAGTTAAGAAAGCGGATGCTGACAAAGCGAAAGCGCAAGCAGATATTGCAAATGCTGACAAAGCTAAATCAGATGCAACTAAAGCTACTGCTGTTGCACAGGCTGCACAGGCTGCTGCTGAAACTAAAAAAGCAGATGCTGACAAAGCGAAAGCACAGGCTGATATTGCGAATGCTGATAAAGCGAAAGCGGATGCTGCCAAAGCTACTGCTGCTGCACAAGCTGCTCAAGCTGCTGCTGATGCAAAGAAAGCAGATGCTGATAAACTGAAAGCGCAGGCTGATGTTGCGAATGCTGATAAATCAAAAGCGGATGCTGCAAAAGCTACAGCTACTGCCCAAGCCACGCAAGCAGTTGCTGATGCTAAGAAAGCCGATGCTGACAAAGCAAAAGCACAGGCTGACATAGCAAATTCGGCGAAAGCAAAAGCAGATGCCGACAAAGCTACTGCTGCTGCACAAGCTGCGCAAGCTGCCGCTGATGCCAAGAAAGCGGATGCTGATAAATTAAAAGCACAGGCTGATATTGCAAATTCTGCGAAAGCAAAAGCAGATGCTGATAAAGCCACTGCTGCTGCACAAGCTGCGCAGGCTGCTGCTGATGCCAAGAAAGCAGATGCTGACAAAGCAAAAAGTCAAGCTGACATTGCTGCTGCCAACAAAGCAAAAGCCGAAGCCGATAAAGCTGCTGCTATAGCACAGGCCGATGCTGAGAAAGCAAAAGCAGATCAGAAGAAAGCGGAAGCGATGGCTGAGAAAGCAAAAGCTGATGCTGCTGCAAAAAATGCTCAATTGGAAATATTGAAACTTCAACCGCCGAAACCAGCTAACACTGCTGCTCCGAAAGGAAAATAAGGATTGGTTAATAATCGGAATTAGTAAACATAAAAAAAGCTTCACAGTATTGTGAAGCTTTTTTATTTGCTATTCAATATTAATTCAACACCCGTTACACCGCCTTGGTCATGGCAATATCCGCTACCGAGTTTTGATTTTCAACAAGCGTTAGCGACACCGCAGCATCCGTATATAATGTATAAATTGCTATCAAACTCTGCACGCCCATCAAGGTTGTATTTAAAGTATAATTTCCTTCGGCATCGGTTGTTACCGAATTGCTTCCGTTGGCAAAATAAACTTCTGCATCAGCAATACCAATGCTTGTGGCTTTATCAGTAACTTTTCCGGTAACCATTTTCGAGCTGCCTGTCTGTGCATAAATTACACCCCAAAGCCTTGCCTGCTCGCGCATTGACGGTCGCGGCAAGTTTACATAATGTGTTTCCACTTCGCCCCAAAGCAATTTTATACATTCGTCGGCCTGCTGATTGAGTGCATTACAGTCATGTTGCGCCGTTCTCATATCTTCATTGCAATTATTCTGGGCTGTAACAGCTTTCTCAAAAGCTTCTTTTGCCACCTTCACCTCATCAATCGTCGGCATTGCCATTGGGTCGCCACCGGCAGCTACACGGGCAGCATCGCCGGAAATAATTTTTGTGGCTACACTTAATTTTTTCGCATCGGTGCCCATGTCAGGTATATTTCCGCTTTCATTTACGCCATAATACGCAAGGTCGCCGGCAGGAAATGTGCCACGTTTCACCGCCAGATAAAACACTTGTATAAAATGCGAGCTCACCATTTCGCAGGTTACCGCATCGGTATCCTTGGTGATAGTCGCGTTGTTGAACGCGGCTTTCACATTACTAACAGCATCCATCGCCAGTATATAAGCTGGCTGAGCTGCATTTAATAATACCACAGTACTCGGCGTGATAAAACTACTGATGCCCATTGCATTGTTCTTTGCAAATCCTTTGTCTAATGCGGCTTCACGTGTTACGTTTGTTGCCGGAGTTACTCTGTTTTCTGATGCCATTTTTTTATTTTGATTGATTAATTGTTTAACTAATTATTATTTCTGATATTATTTTCTTGACTTTTTCCTTCCATCGTGGTCATTGGGGTTCATAATTTTTAAACTTTCCCTGTCCGGCTGACCATCTTAGTTCAATCCGCTTAACTTTTACCTACCATCGTGACCATTTGGGTAGAGAAACGGCTACGGAACTGTACCAAAATGGTCACGATGGTACCTCTCCGCGGACAAAACTCTACCCAAATGGTCTCTCAAATTCAATACGTTAAGAACTTTTTGATTAAAAACAGCGCAAAACGACTGATTTTTCTGTTTTTAATCCCAATAATTTATTCTAATGATGATTAGCTAAGCTGCGGCTAACGGAAAAATGGCTTAATGGATGCCTCGAACTGTTGATTTTATATCCAACCTGCGAGAAACGTTTTTCAATTGGATAAAAGATATCTGTTTATCCGACGGCACGAATGTATGTATTAAATAGCACGTGGGGAGAAAAGATGTTAACAATTGAGTTTTGGGATTTGAAAGGCCGAATTAGTTATTGGTTAATTAATATATTACCTTTGATATATAATTCATCCAACCTTCCTTCCTCATGAAAAAACATTTACTCTCCACATTCGTTTTACTGCTGATAAGCGTTTTCGCAAATGCTCAATTCGGTACATTTATCAACTTTGAATCCGTAACTGATACCCTTATAAAGATTGATACCAGCCAACATCCGAACATTTGGCAGATAGGCAAACCGCATAAAACTATTTTCGATACCGCCTATTCGGCACCCAATGCACTAGTTACTGATACGCTAAATCCGTATCCTGTAAATAATGTTTCTTCGTTTCAATTTACCATGTATGATTCCGCTTATATCTCAGGGCATTATGATTCTTGGGACTATAGTGTATCAAATTTATCATTTATGCATAAGTTGGATACTGATACCTTGCATGATGGTGGATACATTGAATACTCCATTGACAGTGGCGCAACATGGAAAAACGTTAGTAATTTTAATTATGGGGGTTATAATAATAGTACCTTATTCGATGGCACACCGGGTTATACAGGCAAAACCAATGGCTGGCGCAATCAGTACATTATGTTTTGGTGGTGTGGTGATATAGCTCCACATCCTGCGCCGCATTCCGCTATTGTACGTTTTACATTCAAAAGCGATAATATTAATAACAATAGAGAAGGATGGATGATTGATGATATTCGCTATCAAAACTGGATTTGTGAAGGCGTACCGCAGTTATCACAGGAAGATAATATCACCATTGCCCCTAACCCATTCACTATGCAAACAACAATTAATTTTTCTGCAACAGATAATCATCAGGCAAAATATATAAGTATAATTGATGTGCTGGGCAACGAAATTGTTAACGCCATCCTACCTGCCACCACCACCAGTTATACCATTGATAAAGGAACTATGCAGGCCGGTATTTATTTTGTACGAATACAAGAGGGAGCAGGAAATGTGATAAATAAAAAGATAGTGGTGCATTAAAATGTGCAATTTGTTTTCGTTGTTATTATAAAATAATAAAGAAGTAAAAGGAGTATCTTTGTAAGAAATAAAAAGACAATGCTGACGAAGAAAAAATTATTAAAATCAATAAAAGACTTACCTGAAACGTTTTCAATAGACGAAATAATTGACCGTGTTATATTGCTTCAAAAAGTAGAAATCGGTCAGGAACAATCAGCTTCCAACAAAGTGCATTCAACTTCTTCAGCAAAAAACAAACTAAAGAAATGGTTGAAGTAAATTTTACTGATCAATCATTAGCTGATATTGAAAATATTGCAAAATTTATAGCCAGTAACTCTGAGAAGTATGCTAAGATACAGGTTCAGCGTTTCTTTGAACGAATAGAAATACTGGAAACTACACCAATGCTTGGTAGAATTGTGCCTGAGATTAATGATAAAACAATTCGAGAACTAGTGATGGGCAACTATAGAATCATCTATAAAATTGTTAGTGAATTAAGAGTTGATATACTTACAATTCACAGTAGTTATATGCTTTTATCAAATTCCCCGATATTAAAAAAGTAACCATCCCCCATTATTATCTCTTCTGCGGAGCAACTAAACAAAAAAATCTTTATTAAAATTTACCAGATACAATTTGGTTTTCGCGCGGGAAACCGCTGTATACAGCCAACGCATATATTCTGTATTAATCATTTCGTCGGTTAAATATCCCTGCTCCACAAATACGCAATCCCACTGTCCGCCTTGCGCTTTATGACAAGTAACGGCATACGCAAACTTCACCTGAAGCGCATTGAAGAACCCATCTTCCTTCACTTTTTTCAATCGCATACGGCGGTCGGCAATATCAGCGTAATCCGCGGAAACACTATTATAAAGCCGCTTATTATCTTCCTGAGATAACGACGGCGAATCGCTCATGATAGTATCCAGCAGCAATCGCGTTTCCAACTCCGGCTCATCCGGATAGTCAATCATTTTCATCCTCACATCAGCAAACTTAAAGCCATGCATCTCCTGTATCTTCCCTACGGATGTCAACTTAATAATATCGCCATTGGCAATGAAACCTGCCTTGGACTCATCTTTCAGCCAGAAATAATTATTCTTCACCACCATCATATAATCGCCTGTCGACAGTTCATCTTCCTGCCAGCGTATGCGTGCACGTATTTGCTGATTAAAAATATTCGCACGTTTATTACTCCGGCAGATAACCATTGTATCTTCAGCACCAAACTTGTTATAAGCCGAATTCAGAGCATCTTCCAGCTCATCGCCTCCAAGCCTCACCACATCTTTAAAGTTATCCAGCACAAAACTTGGCTTTGCGTGCTGTTCGTTTTTAATTTGATTTCGGATATACGTTGCATTGGTAAGTATCCCCGATTGTTCCGTCTGGCGCACCACTTCGGTAAGCTCATACCAATCCACTTTAAATGAAAAAGAAGCTTTGAGGTATTCAAAGTCCAGTGCCGGACTTACGTCCAAGCCTATCGGCGGGAGCTGCGCCGTGTCGCCAATAAAAATAAGTTTGCAGTTGGTACCGTTGAATACATACGATATTAAATCATCCAGTAAACTGCCACCGCCAAACATGCCACCGCCACTAAGCCCGCCCGTATTGGATATCATGGATGCTTCGTCAATAATAAAAACAGTATTAGTATGTAAATTCTGTTGCAGTGTAAATGCGAAACCACCGTCGTCATTGGGTCTGCGGTAATATATTTTTTTATGTATGGTGTACGCCTGTTTCTCGGTATAGTTGGCAAGCACCTTGGCAGCCCTTCCTGTAGGGGCAAGCAGCACTGTCTTCCCTCCTACTGCAGGCATACTTTTTACCAGCGAGCGCACAATAGTCGTTTTCCCGGTACCGGCATATCCCTTTATTACAAATATATTATCGAGGTTGTTCCCTAATATAAATTCGGAAAGTTTATTCAGCAATACCCTTTGTCCATTGGTGGTTTCAAAGGGAAACTGCTGTAATAATATTCGGGAAAACTCTTCTGATTTCAATTGCTGATAATTACTGATAAATACGAATGTACAAATCTATCTATTATAAGAATGCGAGCAAGGAAACAATTAATCAATCGGAAAATATCCTTACGATTGTTTGCAAAAATTTCTAAGACCTCATCCCCAGCCCTTCTCCTTGAAGAAAGGAGAAGGGAGCCTATACCTGAAATAGCATGATTTTTATAGTAGCACTTCACCTCCACCCCCTCTCCTTTCTTCAAGGTGAGGGGATTAAGGGGTGAGGTCTTACAATGGAAACAATCTTATGGGCAGGCATTAATCAATCGGAAAATAAAGCCATATAGTATTCAACAATTAAATTTATCTTTGCGGAAATGCAAACCGAAATAAAGAATAAAATAACTCAAGTCAACTCTTTTATTGACGAAGCTTTTAATCCGGCCTACGTTTCCACTTTTCAACTTATAATTCAGATAAGCATTGATAATATTTTGGTGGCGGTAAACGAAAAAGCCGGTAACAAATACATTGCATTCGAGAATTACAACTTCCAGAATATCTACAACTTTGACGGCGTTGCCGATGTGTTGGAAACATTGATTAAAGACAGCAAGCTGATTAAACATAAATATAAATCTGCTGTATGTGTTATCGTCAATAACCTTTCTACGTTGGTGCCCAGTGCTTTGTATGAAGAGGATAGGATTAAAATGTATCTAAATTTTAATGCTGAATTGGAGGGCGACGAAATGGTAATGGTAGATGACTTGAAGAGTATGGATGCTAAAAATGTTTTTGCTTTGCCATTAAGCATTAAGGCAAAACTAGATTATCTTTTTTCAAACATCAAGTACCACCACGCTTCCAGCGCTTTGATTGATACATTGGTGCTGCAGAATAAAAACCAGACCGGCCAAAAATTATTTGTGCATGTTCAGCCTTCGCACCTTGAAATACTATTAATTGACGGAAAGAAGTTATTGTTCTACAATACGTTTAATTATAATTCTGCCGAAGATTTCATATATTACTTACTATTCGTGTGTGAGCAACTGCACTTGAATCCGGAAACAATTGATGTAACATTATTGGGAGAGATAGAACGCAACTCCACCATATATTCACTGACACAAAAGTACGTTCGCAAGTTAAAGTTTGGCGAACGCAATGATGGCGCTATTTACAGTTATCAGCTGCAGACGTTGCCTGCATATTATTATTTCACATTGTTTAATAACTACTACTCATAATGCGCATTGTAAGCGGAACTCACCGAGGCAGAGTAATTCACACTCCACGGAATCTGGATGTACGCCCTACCACAGACTTTGCAAAAGAAAGTATTTTCAATATTCTAAATAACCATTTTGAGTTTGACGGATTACGCGTGCTTGATTTATTTTGCGGAACCGGCAACATGACGTATGAGTTTGCTTCGCGCGGCTGTGGCGACATCACAAGCGTGGATAGCAATTATTCCTGTTGTGAATTTGTAAAACGGACAAGTGAGGAATATAAAATGAATCAGGTAAAGGTGGTTAAATTCGATGCGTTCTCATTTCTGAAACGTGCTACGCTTCCGTATCATATCATCTTCTGCGATCCGCCTTATGATTTGGAAAATATTAATACAATTCCTGAAATAGTTTTTCAGAACAACTTATTAAAACCTGAAGGGTGGCTTATTGTGGAGCATGGCGAGCAAACGGATTTATCAAAGTTGCCTCATTTTATACAGCACCGAAAATATGGAAATGTAAATTTTTCGGTATTCAGTATCACTGCCTAACTCCTACTTTCAAGGAGCAATAAAAATATCCAGGAAGTTATAGATTACAGCTATTAACTAGCACTTCAATCCTGCAATTACCTTTTTTGCCTGTGCATTATTTGGATCTAAGTCCAACACTTTCTGCATATACAATTTAGTATTTGCACAATCCTTCTGACTTGCATAATATGCAGCAAGATAATTATATGCTTCTATTAAATAATTTTTATTCTTTTCAGTTTCCTCCGGCTTCACTTTAGTAATAAAGGTTTCGAAGATAGGTTTTGCAAGCCACTTTTCATTTTTTGGGTCAAGCTGTACATTTGATTTTGCTCTCCACAAATACCCAACATATAAATCAGGCTGCTGTTTCACCACTTGAGCAAATGAAGAATCTGCATTCACAAAATCTTTTGAATAATAATAGGAAAGTCCAATACCATTGTAATCATTGGCATTCGCCTTGCCGGTTTTGATTTTTCTGTTGTAATAATCAATTGCATCTTTATACTTCTTCGTTTTCTTGTATGCATTTGCAATATCACCAAGGTATTCGGTGCGGGTGGTATCTTGCTCCATTATCCTTTTATAATCAACAATAGCAAGCGAATCATTGCCCATCTGCGAATTAAGTTTCGCACGATTCTCGTAATCCTGAGGTATTATTTTATCAGCCGATATCTTTGTAAAGAAGATATTGCAATTTGTCAAACCATTTGCATAGTCTTTCAACTGGAAATAATCATAAGCTAAATAACGATATAAATAAGGATTGTTCTGATCGCATTTAAGCGCTTCCTGCGCAGCAGCCACCGACTCCTGATACATTTTTGCTTGATTTAAAAAACCTGCATATCTGCCACGGGCAGTACAATCGTTATTTAAGTCAAGGTAGCGTTTATACTGTGCTGCGGCTGTTTTGTATTGCCCTGCACGGAAATAAATCTCTGCTTTTTCTCTGTAAGCAGGCGCAAATGAAGAGTCAATTAGACTTGCTTTTTTATAAAAATCCAACGCCAAAGGATAATTTCTGCTTCTATTATAAAGTTGTCCTTGGCGCAAAGTAGCTTTCACAGACTTAGGATCCAAACCTGCTGCTCTTTCATAATACTCGATAGCTTTGGTACCATCATTTTGTTCCAAAAATGCATCCCCATTTAAAATATAAACTTCAGGATTTTTACCATCAAGTTTAGCAGCTTGAGTTAAAAGTGTAAATGCGTCAACAAGGTTCTTATTCTCTGCATTGATGTATGCTTCTGCAATCTTCATAAGCACTACAGGATCTTTTCCGGCTGCCAAAGTAGTAGCTTTATAAAAGTTTGCTTTAGCATCCGCTTGTTTGCCTTGATACCATTGCACTTTTCCTAAACCTACATAACAAAGTGGATTGGTTGCATTCACTTCCGTTCCTTTCAGATACAATTTTGTTGCCATCTCCAAGTTGTCATTCTTAAAAAAGTTCTCGCCATAATAGAAATAATATTCGCCATTGCCAGGTCCTATCTGAATAAGTTTTTTGAATGATTCATCTGCACTCTGGAATTGTTCGTTGGTGGTCAACTTAATCGCGTCATTCAATGTTTGTGCAAACAAAGTTGATGTTGAAATCATTGTTGCAATAAAAAATAATCTAACTGTTCTCATACTCTTTTTTTATAACTTTTATTTTGTATTAATTTCTACTAATCTCACAGGTGCAATTGCCGGAATCAAGCCTGCCTTCAAAATCATCAACTGACCTTTATCTCCTGCCACAAATGATACAAATCCCATACCAAGTCCGGCACGCGTTTGTCGGTTAATCATGTACACATCTCTGGTAAATGGATAATCTTTTGTTTTAATATATGCCTGATATGGTTTGAAACCTTCGGATACACTGTCCTTTTTCACTTCAAGTACTTTTACCTTTTTCAGAAAGTTATGAGTTATCGAATCATCCATATCACTAATCCAGTTCACACTCAACATTCCAATTGCATTTTTGTTTTTGTTCACATAGTCAATCACCTCGGGGTTCGACTTCACTGCAAAGGCATTCTTTGAAAACGATTTTCCTTTCAATAATGTATCCTGCATATAACGGGCATTTGCTGAGCCGCTATTATCAAACACAACAGTTATCTTTCCGAGATTATTCTTTTTATTAAGTTGATTCCAAACAGAATCCTTGCCAAGTAAAATAGATTTGATGTCATCAACAGTTATTGTACTGTCAGTATTTTCAGGGTTTACAAGAATTGCAATTGCATCCTCAGCTATTTTTGTGGAAATAGGAAACAAATTAGATGCTTCGAAGTTCTTGCGCTCTGCCTTTGTTAAATCACGGCACATAACCACTACCTTACACGAATCATTAATCAATCGCTGCAATGCTTCTTTCTCCGACAAATACTTTGCATGCACTTTTGCTCTTGGGTATAATGCTTGAAAAGTGTAAATCTCTGTATCAAATAATTGTTGAAATGATTCGTCAACAACAACAGAAACATCACCTGATGTAGGAGTATCAGTTGGTTCGTTGGGCTGTGTGGAACAACTGGAAATAACCAATGCGATAATGAAGATGGATAATAATTTATTCTGTAGTAACATTCTTGTGTAGTTGTCGAATGGCTTCAATCCGACTTTTTTTACTTTTATATCTGCGGTAAGCAACATAAAATCGGAAAGCTCCAAAAAATAGAAGCACCAATCCAATTATTGACCTGCCTTTTGGAATTAAATCTTCCCACATATGAGAGAATAAAAACAAAAAGGCAACGGTTAAATAAAATGAAAGGAGCATAAAGCTAAGATTATAGCGAATTATATTCCAAGCATGCTTCAATTTAATCCGGGTACTCATTCTTTTCTCTCTTATACTTATAATACTGCAAAAGTAATCTTATTATGGAATAAATAAGAAGTGTGGAACCAATTTCCTTTCGATAAGCAGGGAACGTTTCACTGGCGATATCTGTAAATAAAAACAGTAAGCCAAGAGACAAATAAACTGCTATCATTACATAATTGGAATAATAGCGTAATTTATTCACTGAAGGTTTACTGTTTTTAAAAAAAGCGTTTTATCTCAACGTAAATTTAATAGGTAAATTAAATTGAACTCTCACTTCTCGTCCATTTTGTTTACCTGCTTTCCAAGAAGGCATAGATTTAATAACGCGAATTGCCTCTTTATCACATCCTGGTCCTCCAGAAATACCTCTCAGAACTTTCACATCACTTATTGCCCCATTTTTCTCAACAACAAATGTTACATAACAAGTTCCTGAAATACCTGCTTCTTTTTCCACTTGTGGATATTGAACATTCTTTTGAATGTACTTCATCAATTCTCCTTCTCCCCCTGGGAAAGTTGGCATTTGCTCAACTATTGTTAATGGCGCTTCTACCACAGGTTCTACCACACCATTTCCAGTTGTTTCAGGAATAATAATATCATTCTTATCACCATCACCTTCGTGCGTTTCAGTACTAATTTGAGGAGTTTCCTCTGTTTGCACAGGAGGAGGATCGTCATTTACCTTTTCATCCTCTACAATTGGTGGTGTAAACTTTACCGTTTCCATTACTGGTGGTGGCGGTGGTGGTGGTGGTGGTGGTTCATCCGGATTAACAGGTGGTGGTGCCGTTAAATCCTGGGAAGTAATATCCACAGCTACAATTTTCTCTTCTTGAATGTTTTTTATCCATGCAATTATTGCAGGAACACTTATTGCAAATAAAAAGGATGCCGCAGAAATAGTAAGTGCCCAAAAAACTGTTTTGTTATAATTTCGTCTGATCGCATAAGCACCATAGTCTTTGTGTTTATGTTCAAAAACTATATCATTACGGCTATCTGCAACAACACTTGTCCACTGATTAAATAATGTTTCTTCTGCCATTTTATTTCTTCTTTACAGCGTTTAATATATCCAACTCTCCCTGGCCCATGTCTACAATTGCATATTTACCAACGTTACAAATATTCAACTCGTCAATTGCATCTATAATGTTTTTATATACCGCTTTATCGTCTGCCTTAATAAGAACAGTAAGAGCTTCCTTCTTCCCTTTTTCCTTTAATGCCAAACGTTTGTAGGTAGTATCCGCAATTTCCTTTTTCTTATACTTTTCTTCCAAAGCATCCAGAGCATCTATTGTCGGTTTGTTTCTATCCAACAATAGTTTATGTAATCCTTCTTTTGAAAAATCTGTTTTAGTATACGCTGTTGCAGGTTTTCCATCTTTATTATTAGGTCCATAAAACTCACCATAATAGTAATAGATACCATCTTCCTTTTCGTCTTTTCCTTCTCGTGTCAAAATAAATGTCAAGGCGTTATTTATTTTCATTCTTTCTTTTTCCGACTTTGGCTTAGCAGGAAAATTTATTTCCATTGTTTTCGCCTTATTAAAAGTAGATGTAAGTACAAAGAATGTAAGAAGAAGGAATGCCAAATCCACCATTGGTGTCATGTCAATTCGTGTGGATGCTTTCTTGGCGCGTTTTTTATCATGTTTGCCATGACCGCCACCACCATCACCGGTATTTACTTCTGCCATTTTATTAAATTAATTATCTGTTTATATTTCCTGTCGTCTAAATTATTGATGCAAACACTGTTACGTTTCCATAACCTATTCGACTTATTTTTGCTGTTGTTCCAGATTTGTTATAAGATTAAATCTGTAAATATCTTTATCAGTAAACACTTTAATAATCTGTTTCACTGCAATGTAATTAGCTTGTCCGTCAGCTTTTATTGCAAAACGCATCGGCTCATATTTAAATGTTCGTCCTGCTTTATCGGCTTTATCCTTTTGTGCTTTCGCTTGTCGAGCGGCTTCTATACGTCCAAACTGAACCCAATCACCTAATTCATTATGTAAAGAGTCTAAAGGTACACCGGAAGATTTCACTTTTAATCGTTGTGGGTCTTCCATATCAATGTATTGCTTTAATTGCGCTATCGGCACTCCAAAACTAGTCATGCCGGCAAAACGTTTTTTCTCTTTATCAGTGAAATCGATTTTATATTGTTGCCCCATTCTTTCAAGGGTTTTCATACGCACTTCTCCATTATTAATATTATAAAATGCTCTTCCTTTATTATCTACTGTAATTAGAATACAATTATCAGGAAGTAGTTTTTCGGAAGTAGAAGAAGGTGTATCAACAATAACTGGTTCAGAAACTCTGACAGAAGCGGTAAGCATAAAGAATGTCACCAAAAGGAACGCCAAATCCACCATTGGAGTCATATCCAGTGACGGATTACTTTTAGGCATTTTTATTTTAGGCATATCTTTATATTTATTTAGTTAAATACTTTATTGATTCAATTATTTATGAGAGCTAACAGATTGAACAATGCTGAATCCTGCTTCGTCCATACTGTATGTAATAGCATCTACACGTGTAGAGAAATAATTGTACATAATAATACCGATAACTGAAGAGATAATACCAATAGCTGTATTGATAAGTGCCTCAGAAATACCAGTAGCAAGAGCTGTAGTATCAGGTGCACCTGCATTAGCAAGTGCGGCAAATGAACGAATCATACCAAACACTGTACCGATCAAACCAAATAAAGTTGCGATAGTAGCACAAGTAGAAATGATTACTAGGTTCTTAGAAAGCATTGGTAATTCCAATGAAGTAGCTTCTTCAATCTCTTTGGTAATAGCAACTTCTTTTGAATCTTTATCCATAGAACTGTCAGAATTAATTACTTTTAATTTTTCAACTCCTGCACGAACTACATTTGCAAGTGAACCTTGTTGTTTGTCGCAAGCAGCAATTGCTTCATCCAATTGATTGTGCTCCACCAATGATTGAATAGAACGAACAAAAGTGGTAATATTTCCTTTACCTTTTGCTTTTCCTATTGTCATCAAACGCTCAATAGAGAAGGTAACAATGGTAATTAAAATGGCGATAAGAATAGGAACAATAATACCGCCCTTATACATCATACCCAATAAATCACCTGCTTTTGGATGTCCTTCTGCATCAAAATGCGATGGTGCACCAAGAATAAAATTGTAAATAATTTCTCCTAATACTAATGCTACTAAAATAGCTACAGCTGCAGTCATAAAACTGAATCCGCCTGATGTTGTTTTTTGATTACTCATTTTTTAATTGTTTATTTATTATTAATTATTATTTTTTACTACTCTTTTTTTAGGGCAACAAACGTACTAAATCTATTT
>CAIRRW010000045.1 GCA_903881065.1 uncultured Bacteroidota bacterium | reverse complement strand
TTACATCACCTCCTTTAAATAAGAAAGTCTTCACTATTTTTTTCAAAACACTAATAAAAAAGCTATCTTCGCATCCAAAACAAAAATAGAAATGGAGTATAACACAAGTCTTCCTCATCTTATAATACCTGAATATGGCAGAAATATTCAAAAGATGATTGATTTTGCAATAGAGGTAAAAGATCGTGATGAACGCAATAAAGTTGCAATGTCAATAATTGATGTGATGGGTCAATTAAACCCGCATTTACGTGATATTACTGACTTTAAACATAAATTATGGGACCACTTGTTTATTATTTCCAAATTTAAACTGGATGTTGATTCACCATACCCAATGCCAACGGCAGCTACTTTTACTACTAAACCAGAACGAATAAAAATTCCTGGACAAAAAATAAAATATAAGCACTATGGTAAAATAACAGAGGAACTAATTAAGAAAGCCGCTGAATATCCTGAAGGAGAGGAGAAATTTTATCTCGCCGAATTAATAGGGAATTTGATGAAACGCAATTATCTATCATGGAACAGAGATACAGTTAGTGATTCCGTAATAATTGATCAAATGGAGGAACTTTCCAATGCTGAATTAGAAATGAAAGACCCTTCAACTTTGAAAAGCACTAATTCATTAGCACCTCAACGTCCAAATCCTGTTAATACAAAAAGAAAACAACAAGGCGGCGGAGGGTATCGTCAGAATAACGGTGGCGGAGGTAATCCGCATAATAAATTTAAACGCAAATATTAATAAATGTGCTGCTTTCATGTATTGTTAGGATTAAAATCTACAGGCCTCTCAAATAGGAGTTAGCTTTTTGTTATGTTTTTCTATATAAGAAAGGTAGAGAAAAAATAGTTCAGGATATCAACAAAATCGAAGCTGTCATTGTAAGTTATACTAACAGGTTAATAATGAAGGAATTTAATCATTTGATTAATAATTATAAGTGTTCATTTCGTAGCGCCTTATTTTCATTTTTATTTTTATTATTTTCTTTTACATCGCATTCACAGGTTTTCTGGACAGAGAATTTTGGAACAGGAACTAATCAAGGTCAGATAGCCAATGGTTTTAATCCTTCTATAAATGGGAGTTGGTCAGTTACGAGTACAGGTACCAACGCTGCAAGTGCAAATGAATGGTTTATAAGTTCGTCAGAAGCAGGTATGGGGTCAGGGGCTTGTGGAGACGGCTGTACAAATACATGTGTCGCAGGACTTACTAATAGAACTTTACATATAGGTTCCAGCGTTTCTGTTGTAGATGCAAATGCAGTATTTCAAGTAGGTGCAATTTACAATACTGATAAAAGAGCCGAATCTCCTGTAATTAGTTGCGTTGGACATACTAATATTACTTTATCTTTTAATTATCTAGTTTTCGGAAATGCAGGATTGAATTATTGTCAGGTATATTATTTTGATGGAACTACATGGACTGCTCTTGGATCATTGGTCTCAACCCCTCATTGTAATGATTGCAATGCTGTAGTTAGAGGGCAATGGTCTTCAGCTGCTTTTTCACAGGTATTACCCGTATCTTCTAATAATAATGCAAATGTAAAAATTGGTTTTAGGTGGATTAATTCCGGTGGTTTTGGGAACAACCCTTCTGTAGCTATAGATGATATTACACTAGCTTCTCCCGTGGCGAATTCAATTACTACAGGCACTATCTCCGGAAGCCCATTTTGTGCATGCACAATAGTAAGTGTACCTTTTGCGATAGCAGGAACCTTCACCGCTGGAAATGTTTTTACAGCACAATTATCAAATGCTGCTGGAAGTTTTGCCGCTCCTGTTACGATTGGCACGCTGACCGGTACTGCGGCAGGAACAATAACATGTACTATACCTTGTAATACTGCTGCAGGTATTGGATATATTATAAGAGTTATTAGCTCCACTCCAAGTATAACAGGTAGTTCGAGTGTTGCAATAACAATTAAGGCATCACCCATTGCAACGTTTTCATATACAGGTACTCCATATTGTCAGAACGCTGCCAATCCTTTTCCAACATATAGCGGAGGGGGAGTTGCAGGAAGTTTTTCGGGTTCACCTGGAATAGTTTTTCAAAATATAGGTACTGGACAAATAAATTTAGGGGGAAGTAATACAGGAACATTCACAGTTACTAATACTGTTGCATCTGGAGGATGTACAAACTCGGCTACATCCACTGTTACCATTAATCCGGCACAAGACGCTAGTTTTTTTTATCCTGCTCCTACTGCTTATTGTAAAACATCAGCTAACCCGTTTCCAAATATTTCAGGTACTTTAGGGGGAACATTTACTTCTACTCCGGCTGGACTAGTATTCGTTACTCCAATTACTAATCCAGGTCAAATAAATTTGGCTGCAAGTACTGCCGGCACTTATATAATAACTTACACTACACCAGGGCCCAATTGTATTAATTCTTCAACTGCAAGTATTACTATTACAACGCCTCCAGTTGCCACATTTAGTTATACAGGAACCCCATATTGTCAAAATGCAACAAACCCTTCACCAACTTTTACTGGTGGAGGTACTGCTGGCTTGTTTAGTTCTACTACAGGATTGATTTTTGTAAATGCGAGTACAGGACAAATAAATTTATCAACGAGCACACCTGGAGCTTATACAATAACAAATACAATTGCAGCATCAGGAGGCTGTGCAGGTATTTCTGCAACATCTAATGTTGTCATTAACCCTATCCAAGATTCAACGTTTACTTATCCAGCATCCAGTTTCTGTATTTCAGGTACTAACCCATCCCCAATAATTTATGGAACACCTGGAGGTAATTTTACAGCCACACCTGCAGGTTTAGTTTTTGTAAGTTCTGCTTCTGGTATAATTAACCTTGTCGGAAGTGCAATAGGTTCATATAGTGTTAAATATACTACGCCTGGTCCCTGTTCTACCAGTTTAACCGTGCCCATTTCCATTATATCATCTCCTGTCGCAACTTTTAATTACGCAGGAACACCTTATTGTCAGAATGCAGCAAACCCTTCTCCTACATTTACTGGAGGAGGAACTGCTGGAATATTTAGTTCTACTACAGGGTTGAATTTTGTAAATACAAGTACTGGTCAGATAAATTTAGCTACCAGCACACCAGGTACTTATACTATTACTAATAATATTGCAGCAGCAAACGGTTGTGTTGCCGTTACTGCAACAAGTAATATTGTGATCAATCCAGTTACAGATTCTACTTTTAGTTATTCTTCAAATACTTTCTGTCAATCAGGAACTAATCCTATTCCTTCAATTGCTGCTGTTGGAGGTACTTTCACTTCGTCACCTACTGGGTTGGTTTTTGTTAGTGCTGCTACAGGGGAAATTAGTTTAGCAGGGAGTGCTCCAGGAACATATAATGTAAGATATACTACACCAGCTCCTTGTTCTACAAGTTTAACAGTTTCGATTACCATAACAAATATCCCAGTTGCAACTTTTAGCTATATAGGCAGTCAATATTGTACAAATGCTGTTAACCCTAGTCCTTCATTTAGTGGAGGTGGCAGTGCTGGAGTTTTCAGTTCAACATCGGGTTTAAATTTTGTAAACATTAATACTGGTCAGGTTAATTTAACTTCAAGTACTGCTGGTACATATTCAGTTACAAATACTATTCCGGCTGCAGGCGGTTGTCCACTTACTACTGCAACCTCAATAATAACCATAACAGCATTACCTATTGGCGATTTTAGTTATACAGGTACTCCATATTGTCTTAATGCTGCCAATCCAACACCGATTCTTGTTGTTGGTAGTTCTGCCGGAACCTTTAGTTCCACTGGAAGTTTGGCTTTTGTAAGTACAACAACAGGTCAAGTAGATCTATCAACAAGTACAGCAGGTACATATACTGTTACTAATACTATTCCTGCATCAGGTGGTTGTCCTGTTGTTACAGGTACATCAAATATTACTATCACAGCACCATCTGTTGGAACTTTTACTTATACTTCAACACCATACTGTCAGAATGCAGCAAATCCTTTGCCAGTATATAGTGGAGGAGGTGTTGCAGGAACTTTTTCTACTTCAGCAGGGTTAAGTATTAATTCTGGAAATGGACTAGTTAATTTGGCGTCATCAACTCCTGGGTCTTATGTAGTTACTAATTCAATTGCTGCTACAGGAGGATGCGCAGCTACTACTTATACTGCTCCTATTACAATAAATGCTTTACCTGTGGTAACGGTTAACTCCTCAACAATTTGTTCAGGACAAACTGCAACTTTAACAGCAAATGGAGCTGTATCTTATTCTTGGTCCGCAGGGGTAACTTCAACAGGAACAAATACAGCAACAGTATCTCCTGCAACAAACTCATCTTATACTGTTACAGGAACAACCAATGGCTGTTCTGCAACTGCTGTTGCCTCTATTGCAGTAAATAACTGCCATTTGGTTCCAAACTTCACAGCTGATAATACTACTTTCTGTTTAAGTGGTTGTGCCAACTTTACAGATTTAACTACAGGAAATCCCACTAGCTGGACATGGTTATTCCCGGGAGGAACTCCTTCTTCATCAAATTCAAGTGGACCGATAAATGTTTGTTACCCTGCTGGTGGACCATATACTGTTACATTAATAGTTTCCAATGCAGTAAGTACCGATACACTTATCCGTCCGGCTTATATTAATATAGTAAGTCCAATGCAATCTGCTATAATAGGTAATACTACAATTAATGCATGCGAAAGCACTCAATTAACCGTGCAACCTGCTGGAAGTTCATATTTATGGGGCCCAAATGTTGCAATGCAATGTGGTAATTGCCAAAGTGTAACTGTTGCTCCAACAACAACTCAAGAGTATTATGTAAATTATATTGATGTAAATGGATGTTCATTGGCAGATACAATTATTGTGGACGTAACTAGTTTGTATACTTATTTTATGCCAACTGGATTTTCCCCTAATGGAGATGGCAATAATGATATTTTATATGTAAAAGGCCGGGGTATTGATTATATAGATTTGAGAATATTTGATAGAATAGGAGAGAAAGTATTTGAATCTACTTCAATAGATAGTGGATGGGATGGAACTTTGCATGGTATTATTATGAATGATAATTCATTTGATTACACGTTGGATGTAACGTATTGCAATGGACAATCAGTAAAGGAAAGAGGGACACTTACTTTAGTAAGATAATTTTAAGTATTAACGAATAAAATAAATTACAGTAGTCAGAACAATGAAAAAAAGTGCATTCTTTTTATTTTTGCTTTTCTTTATTAAGATACAATTAGAAGCTCAGGATCAACATTTTTCTCAATTCTATTCTTCACCTACGGCAACAAATCCGGGTAATACAGGTGTTTTTAATGGGGATATTAGAGTGTATACTTTATATAGGATGCAATGGTTTACAGTAAGCACACCTTATAAAACATTTATAATTTCAGCTGACGCCCCAATATTTAAAAATAAAATGAAGAACAACGATTTCTTTTCTGCAGGAATCAATGTTAGCAATGATAATCAAGGTTCTGTTATGTTAAAAACGAATTCTTATAATGCGTTAATGTCATTCACAAAATATATTGGAGGGCACCAAAAGCATAATATTACTTTAGGTTATGAAATTGGATATGTTACAAAAACGGCTGCACTAGGATCAATAAAATGGGATAGTCAATGGGACGGAACGGCATACAATGCTGCATTGCCAAGTGGAGAGTCAATGGGGGGGGCAGTTGGTTATTTAGATATGTCGACTGGATTGGTTTGGACATTTACAACGGACCATTTGTTTAGGAGCGCTTTAGGTTTCTCCTTTCAGCATTTTACTGCACCAAGCGTAACTCTTGTGGGAGGCAGCGATAAACTTTATCCTAAAATTGGTGTACAGTGGAATTCAAATTTTAAACTAAGTGAAACAAGTAATACTACAATTGAACCAAGTATTATGGCAGCACAACAAGGAACTACGATGCTTCTGGATGCAGGAGCAAATGTGAAATATGTATTAGAAGAGCACTCACATTACACGAATAATCAGAGTGATCAAGCAATACATTTTGGTTTGTTCTACCGGTTGCGTGATGCTATGTTTGTTACGATTCGTTATGACTATCAGGGTTTTTCCGGGTCCTTGGCTTATGACATAAATATTTCAGGGCTTACACCAGCCTCACATTCAGTAGGAGGATTTGAATTGATGTTATCTTATCGTGGTATCTTTGGCCAACACAAAGAATCCAAGAGAAGAAGTACCCGATTTATGAATTAATGATTAATGACACAATGTCATAATTTGTATTTTGGCAGAATAGTTGAATATATAAGAACACAAGTATTAAATTATAAATTTTATAAATAACAAAAATTATGGCAATAGAAATTACAGATGCTAACTTTGATGAATTAGTAGCAAAATCAGACAAACCAGTATTAGTTGACTTTTGGGCAGAATGGTGTGGACCATGTAGAATGGTAGGACCTGTAGTTGAAGAGTTAGCTAAGGATTATGATGGAAAAGCAGTTATAGGTAAACTTAATGTTGACCATAATGCTAATGTTTCATCAATGTTTGGAGTTAGAAATATTCCTACAATTTTATTCTTTAAAGGAGGTCAGGTAGTTGACAAACAAGTGGGAGCAGTTCCTAAATCAGTTTTAGAGGCTAAGTTAAAAGCACTGCTTTAAGATACAAAATCAATGTTTTAAGTTGACAGTAGGTGATGAGCCTACTGTTTTACTTTTAGTAGATAGCATCTATTGATAAATGAAACCGAAATCGATTTAAATTTGGAAACTATAAATAGTCATTTGGTACAGCAGTTTACTCATTTAGAGTTAATTGCTAAACAAGTAGTAGAAGGTTTCATTACTGGACTTCATAAAAGTCCGTTTCATGGTTTCAGTGTCGAGTTTGCAGAACATCGGCTTTATAATACAGGTGAATCAACGAGACATATTGACTGGAAATTATTCGGACGCACGGAAAAGTTGTTTGTTAAACGATTTGAAGAGGAAACCAATCTTCGTTGCCAGATCATTATTGATAATTCTTCCTCAATGTATTTTCCTTTACCAGGTGCCAAAGGAGAAAAGAAGAATAAGATTTCATTCTCAGCTTATGCGGCGGCTTCAATTATTGCCTTGCTAAAAACACAGCGAGATGCAGTTGGTTTAAGTATATTTTCAGAGTCAGTTGAATCGCATACAAGTGCAAAATCAAGTTCATTACATCAGAAATTAATATATCATCAATTGGAAAATCTTATTCAACCATATGATATCAAAGTACACAAAAAAACATTGGCTGTTAATGCCTTACACGAAATTGCTGAAGCGATTCATAAACGTTCACTAGTAATTATTTTCAGTGATATGATGGATTCTAAATCCAGCTCGGAGGAAGTCTTTTCAACTCTTCAACATTTAAAACACAACAAACATGAAGTAATTTTATTTCATGTGGTAGACAAACAAAAGGAGTTGGATTTTGATTTTGAAAATCGCCCATATCGATTTGTAGATATGGAAACAGGTGAAGAAGTGAAATTACATCCAAACCAGATTAAGGAAAATTATCTAAAACAGATATCAGATTACAAACATGAACTAATGCTTAGATGCGGTCAGTATAAAATTGATTTTGTAGAAGCGGATATTAATCTTGGCTATGAACAAGTATTAATGCCATACTTGGTAAAAAGAACAAAAATGATGTAATTCTTTTCACCCTTTTTAAAAAATAATAATAATTAGAAAATTATAACACCCAAGAAGAGCTAATTATTTTTTAAACATTTCGGCTACTACCAGATTTTTGGTTCCGGCTGTATATTTATAAAATCCTTGTCCTGATTTAGCACCAAGATGTCCGGCAGTAACCATATTTACCAATAACGGACAGGCAGCATATTTAGGATTTCCGTATCCATTCTGTAATACTTTCATTATCGACAGACAAACATCCAAACCAATAAAATCGGCTAATTGAAGAGGTCCCATAGGGTGAGCCATGCCCAATTTCATTACTGTATCAATTTCCGCTACCCCAGCAGTACCTTCGTGAAGCGTAATTATAGCCTCATTTATCATCGGCATTAATATTTTGTTAGCCACAAAACCTGGATAATCGTTTACTTCTACTGGGATTTTATCTAACTTTTTAGATGTTTCCATTATCAAACTTGTAACTTCGTCAGATGTGGAGTATCCGCGAATTACTTCTACTAGCTTCATTACAGGCACAGGATTCATAAAGTGCATACCTATTACTTTGTCGGCACGCTTGGTAACTGCCGCTATTTTGGTAATGGAAATGGAAGATGTATTACTTGCCAATATTGTATGTGGCGGACAAATCTTCTCCAATTCACGGAAGATGTTTAACTTTATTTCTACATTTTCGGTCGCTGCTTCCACCACTAAGTCAGCGTTCTTAACACCTTCAGCCATTACAGTAAACGTAGTAATGTTTGTTAATGTTGCTTCTTTTACTGATTCGGTTATTGTTCCTTTGGCTACTATCCTGTCAAGGTTTTTGGCAATTGTTGCTATTGCCTTTTCCAATGCAGGTGCCGATATGTCAATCATTGCCACATTATATCCTTGTTGTGCAAATGTATGCGCAATTCCATTACCCATAGTTCCCGAACCTATTACTGCTATATTTTTCATATTACTATTATTTGATGTTTTTTAATTACCCTTTAGGTATGTAAGATTGATTTTAAGAATGTGCAAATCTATACTTTTTTGTTTTACTACTTTCAACAATTGCTAATATAGATTGAATTTAAGTTTTGTTAAACTCAATGATTTTTTAACCTAAAAGAAATTTAAATTAGAAAGAGATAATAATACCTAATGTTTCCAGAATAGTGCCAGTAGGGTTATCAATCAACTTCGTTTTGTAAGCTGCCAGATTAGAAGGGTCAGTCTGCGAATTTCCATTGGCATCTTTATCGAGAACAAGTATAGGAGGTTGATCCGCTTTGTAATTATAGGAATTCTGCATATCAAAATAGATATCAAGCGACCATTTGTTGAAGAAGAATTTTTTATCTACCCTCCAATCCAATTGATGAAAAGGTTTTAAACCATAAGCATTTAGTTCATTGTAATTTAATATTCCTTGCCCTGTAATATCCCATACAGCCTTTAATGAGGAAGTCTGAACATTAATAGGAGTATATGGGGTACCACCCAAATAGCGCCACTTAATACCTGCTTCCCAATCATGTTTGAATTTTTTTCCTAATGTTAATGCTATAATATTTCCATTATCCCAGGATGAAGATATGTATTGTTTGTTTTTATTCTGGAACTCACTTTTTACGAGGGTATATGCTATTATTCCATAAAAACCTTTATACAGTTTCTGCTGAACCATAAATTCCAATCCATAAGCTCTGCCTATCGAGACAGAAGTTACCGGCTCGTTGCCTATCACGCCATAATCTCCGCCCAGATTTGCAAGTGAAATAGAATCGCGTAGGGAGAAAGGATAATTATTATAAATCTTATAAAAACCTTCTACTGTTATTTTAGTAAACGTTTTTGTATTGTATTCAAAACCGGCAACCAGCTGGTCGTTGGTTATATATGTTACATTATTTTTTTTGTTTACAAGCATGTTGGTGGAGTCGCGATAGCCAAGGATAGTATAAGCAGGTAACTGATAATATCTGCCAACATTAAAATTGAAGCTAAGAGATTTTGTAATGTTATATGCAAGTGAAAAGCGCGGTGAAAATTGATTGGCAGGGTTGCTCAAAGATGCTGAATAATCAGCAAAATCAGTACGTGCCCCTAATGATAATACAAGGTGCTCGTTGAACAAAGTTTTACTAATCTGCGCAAAAGCTGAATATTTATTAAAAGTAAGATTGGAATTAAAGTCAATAGTTTTAATACCAACAGGCGTGCTTATTTTATTAAATGTAGAATTGGTATATCCAGCATTTTCAAACCCTGTACCTACATTTACCTTATATCCATTATTTCGATATGTATCTTCTATTCTAACTTTATTTTCAACTTCTTCAGATACATAATCAAGTATCTTTCCCGCTGGATTGGTTTCGTCATTATGTTCATATTTATATGATCGGTTGTGCAATTGATTTCGGCTAGCAACAATAGTAAGATAACTTTTCTCGAAATAGTGTTTGTAATTAATACCCAGTGCATAATTCCATTGCTGATACACAGGCAGATAACCAAGAATGTATTGTTGCTGTCCGGTATTATCTGCACTTGTATTCAACTTGAAGTTATCAATTGCACCCAAGCCAATTAATGAAACTTCATTTTTATCGTTCAGGCGAATTTTAGTTTTAAACTGCGCGTCATTATAAATCGGTAAAAAAGGAAGTTGCAATAGTTTAAATAACCAGCCGAGATATGACCTTCTGGCTGAAGCAATAAATGTAACATTTTTACCAATCGGACCATCCAAAGATATGCCTACGTCAGTTGAACCTAGTGT
>CAIRRW010000044.1 GCA_903881065.1 uncultured Bacteroidota bacterium | reverse complement strand
GTTAAAGTTTAACATCTTGTTTTTGTTTTTAGTTAATAATTATTTCAAATAAAAAGCCCACCCTGACCGGATGGGCTTTTCATCTTTTTGTCATTCTGCTGCTTAAGCAGGGAACAATGCCTGCATTGCCTGAATGTCAGCAACTCTCTGTTGAACGAATGCCAACTGTTTTGCCAAGTCTTCACTTGTCCATGTTCTTGACTGCTGGATAACCCCATCCACAACAGTGTTTTCAACAACTACTGGTGGTGTTGTAGGTACTAATTTTGTTTCTCTTGTTTGTGCCATTTTTTTGTTTTTGTTTTAATTATTATTACTGATTTTTATTTTAATACCACGTTCCTTCCCCTTGTTCATAATGCAATGTTATGGCCTGTCCGACACTAGCAGAATTTATAGGATATCCAACTGTTCCGTTTGCTATGGTTAAATTTGTAACTGCTCCGCAAAATTTCATCGTAACAGTATCATTATCTTTAGGGGCGGAAGGGAGGTTTAATGTCAAATTTGCAAGAGTGGCAGTATTTCTAAAGATGTTCCTAAAATTTACCTGCAAATTATGCGTACTTCCTGATGCAGGGAGAATAGACCCTCCCCAATTTGTTACTGTTCCACCATTTAAATTTAAGACTGTCTGAAACGTTAATGGATTATATAACACTCCTACATTCCAATCAAATACTGGAATGCCATAATTATTAAATAAATTCGAGTTGCCCCAATTTATTGTAACAAACCCATATATATTTTTTAAATATCTGTTTTCCCATTCAATTGATTTTACATTAGAAGAATCATATATAAAATGATTATTCCAGTCCAATGTTGTATTTCCTGCATTAACTAAGTGTTTGTATTGCCAATCAATTGCAATATCTCCGTTACCATCATAAAGATTTCTATTGTCCCAATCCAATGATAATCCACTCCAGCCATTATGGTCTCTTAATAATCTACTATCCCAATCAATTGATATTATCTGATTAATGTCATAGGTATTCATTGCCATCCATGACAAATGAATATAGTTAGTATCTCTGTCGTACAGGTAACCTTCATCCCAATTAACGGTAGCTGCACCAGTTGTTTTTGAATACAAATAATCAACATTCCAATTTACGGATTGCGAACCTATATCATTAACTAAAATCCTGCTTAAATTCCAGTCTACAGAAGTTACATTGTTGTAATCGAACAAATATCCTCCATTCCAATATACTGAAGGACTCAGATTGTCGTAGTATAATGATTTATATGAATCAGACCAGTTTGCGGTTACTTGTCCGTATTCATCTTTCAATACTCTATTTCCCCAATCTAAGGAAGGGTAATCAAGATTGTCAAATAACTCTCTATCGTTATATCGAACAGATTCAACAGCGTTTTCATCCAATAAGATTCTATTAACAAAATCTGCCGAAGCAAAACCGTTGTAGATTAAACTGAATACACCATTAGCAATAAGTAAGACACTTGAACCGTCAGGCGATTTTATAGAATAATTACCTGTATCATTACCAATGCCAAGTGTAGCTGCAAGGCTACCTGCTGCTCCGCTCTGACTTATACCTTTTACTACCCTTGTCATCTTATGCAGCTGTTTGAGTTACCTGTAATGTTGCTCCGGTAACATCTGTTGTTAATGCGGATAAAACACCAGTATAATTATCTACTATCAATAAATCTTTTGGAGCGAGTTTGTAAGTAAACAGGTCGGTTGAAATGTCTCCTGAAGCACCGTATAGAACTAGCACATCGGTAGTGCCATTGTTATATATAAGTGCCTCCACTCTAGTAGGAGCTGCATCCAAAACATTCACTGGTATATTTTGTACCATTGTTATTTTTGT
>CAIRRW010000043.1 GCA_903881065.1 uncultured Bacteroidota bacterium | reverse complement strand
CTTTTTACTCATTCGTATGCTTTTTTTCATTTTATGGCTGTATTATTCATTTTGTCTGAAATTTTAAATTTTGAAAATCAGCATTTTACTATTAAATGTTTTTCTTTTAGCCTTTCCAACGCTTTATTTCTCCATTAGTGTTTTTTATTATTTGTAAAACATTAATTATTGTTTCGAGAGCGCTTTTTATTGTTCCTAAAATGTTTTTTATTGTTTCAAGAGGTCATTTTGTTCCTTATAAAACACTTTTTATTGTTTCTAAAGTATTTTTTATTGTTTCAAGAGCACTTTTTATTGTTTCTAAAATGATTTTTATTGTTTCAATAGCACTTTTTATTCCTTATAAAAGATTTTTTATTGTTTCAAAAGCATTTTTTATTAAATGAAAAGTGTTATTTATTGTTTCTAAAACACTTTTTAAACAATAAAAAGTCAAAATGCTCAAATCTGGAGTTTCCAACTTCCTATTTTAATGTTTTTTTAATGAAAATCCAAAGTTATTTACTTCCACTTATGCCCTCATCATCTTGTAAAACCTCCTTGCAAAATGTATTTCCTCACTAAGTAAAAGAACGAATACTATAAGTATCTTATAATTAAGGATTGCTTAAAACCCTACCTTTAAAGATGCTGTAATTCTTCTACCCATCCCCATATATACTCCCGCAGAAGCTGCATCATAATTTTTTAATCCGTAATAATTGTTCTTCGCATCGGAAATATAAATAGAGTTAAGTAAATTTGTAACACCTACGGTTGCGTCTAATTTCATTTTCCATACTTTAAATCCGTAGCCTACAAATAAATCCATCAATCCGTAGTTAGGCATTTTCCATGACTCTTTGTTACCATTTGCACCTGATAATGATGTTACATCAACCCATGAATAGTTTTTAGCAAAATAGGTATAACGGGGTTTCACATATAGTCCTTTAATAATGGTATATTTTAAGCTTCCTCCAAATTGAATTTGTGCCGAATTACCCACATGTACATTTTTTGCATTAAATGTAACTGTGTCTACTACTCTTCCTGCCTCATCATTTACATAAGCTGTTCCGGAAGAAGTATATCTATAATCGCCAACTGCAACAATGCCTTCAAGATTAAGATTTTTAATAATTTTATATACATAATCAATTTCAATTCCTTTGTGTAACTCATCAAGTCCGGGTACATTATAGGATAATTTCAATAAGTCATCATAAGCTGTATAAGGTTTGTTTTTCCAGATTGTATAATATAAATTTACATTTGCTGCAAATTGCTGATGTTTAAATCCATAACCGCCTTCAACAGAATAAACATACTGATTATGAATATTAAGATATAAGTGATTACTATTATCAAAAACATTATTGAATGGTGGAGCTAAATTAATATATCCAAAATTTAAAAATGCTTGGTGATGGTCGTTGATATTATAGTTAGCGCCGCCTTTGGCTGAGTAACCCAAGAACCATTTCACATCACTTGATGCCACCTTAGCCTCAGGAGAATCGCCGGTATATTTTTTTGCGTTCAAAATGTATTTATTACCAACGAAAGTAGTATCGCCACTAGTTCGTACGGCTGTATAATAAGCAGCAGTAAGCGATTGAGATCCGTTATAATAATAAGAGTCACCCCAGCCTACAGCTTGTGCAACGTTGTTTCCGGCAATTTGTAAATCTCTTTTTGCAAAATAGTCAATTCGCTGATATGCCTTGTCAGAAACAGTAGCAGTAACAAAAGCACTCCACTTATCTTTCTTGTATTCAGCCTGGCCAAATAATCCTCCCCAGTAAATTTTCGAATCGTTGTTGTAATTTACTTTATCGCCAATATATTTCATAGAGTATTGTGCATTAGGGTCGCCCTGATATGTATTTTTAGGTTGATTATTGTCTTTAAAATCAAGCGCATAATCAGCACCCATTAAGTTATACACTGTTTGAAAATGCATGCCTTGATAATATCTGGCATCAACTCCAAACAATAAAGAAATATTTTTATTCAACTTGTAATTCCACGATGAGATGCCTCCATACCAAAAGTGTTCGTTATGATTAGTACGCAAGTAATTATTTGCAGGGTGCATGGTAGGGTCGTACTGTGATTGAGGAGTAGATATAGTATTGGCATCATAAAAAGTCTGCACATTTAATTGTCCGGTAGTATTATAATAATTCGAAGCAGTATTCTTTAATGCTGTTTGCCCACCTTTGCCTATTGATAAATATAATACAGTGGAAACAGTAAGTTTTTCATTCGGAGTCCAAAAGTGAGACAAGTTAAATAATGGCTTGTCAAAATAATTAACATAGTTATTAAATTGATTGCCGTTACCAGGCTTGGTAAGAAAGCCAACATGTCCTTGACTGGTACCTGCATCACCATTAATTTCTCCCCAATCCGGATTATATCTCAACCCTCTTTCGCCGTTGGCAGCATTCGTCCAACTATTTACTGTAGAATAATATGCATCAGCATCAATGCCTAATTTCTCAGCATACGCTTTAGAATATATGGCTACAGGCAAATAAGTTTGTCTCACTCCGTGAGATTGAGGGCCGCCATTCGCACTTATACTAATTAAATGTTTTTTAAAACGCTTTTGTACTTTCGCGAAATAATTCCATGCATCTGAATATGTGCCTTCTGCCCAGCCAGTACCATATTGGCGAGAGCCGCTTAAAGTAACGCCCCAACCGCCTTTCATCTGTCCCGAATTAAAACCAAAAGACGTTTTATATAAACCGTAATCTGTTATTTGTTCTTTAATATTAGCCGTCATTTTTTGGTCAATGCCTTTTGTCAGCACATTAATAGTGCCACCAACAGAAGGGATTGCCAATTTAGAAGCTCCCAACCCTCTTTGTACCTGCATGGTACTTGTAATGTCGCTTAATCCCATCCAGTCGCTCCAGTAAACTACGCCGTTTTCCATGTCATTCATCGGAACGCCATCTACCATCACAGCCACATTGCCAAGTTCAAATCCTCTAATATTAACTCTCGAATCACCTGTTCCTCCGCCTTGTTCGGTAGCATAAACTCCAGGTGTTGAATTTAGAACCATAGGTAAGTCACGCGCACCAAGTTCTTCTTGTATTTGTTGTTGAGATACATTTGAAAATGCTATTGGTGTTTCTCGTGTTCTAGCAACATCTGCAACCACTTCCACTTCATTCAGAGTAGTAGTTGCTAAAGCGAAGTTTAAAACTACTGGCTTGCCAGCTAACTTCACTTTCGTCTTTTGAGGTTCATAGCCTACATATGAAATAGTAAGATTATAAACGCCTGCGGAATCAATTTTAATAGAAAAATTTCCATTAATATCCGTTACTGCACCTTTGCCTTCAGTATACATTACGGACGCACCAATAATTGTTTCTCCAGTTGTAGCATCTTTAATTGTACCTTTAATTTCTCCACCAGATTGAGAAAAAACAGTGAAAGAAATAAACAAAAAACAAAGAATAATATAAATACGAGTCATTTATTAAAAATAATAAACCGGACAGGTTGTAAAAGCCTGCCCGGTAGTGTGTTAAAAATAATTTACTGAATAATAAGTTTTACGGTGGTAGATTTATTTTTATCAAATAAGGTCTTTACAAAGTAAATTCCTTTCGACAAAGAACCAGTTTCAATAACTATTTTGGTACTCATTTTATTTCCTTCTTTCGCAAGTACTTTTTCGCCAACAACATTATAAACATCTGTTCTTATTATTGCTTCAGTTGATGATACTGTGAAGAAACCATTACTTACAGGGTTAGGAAATACTTGAACAGAAACATTATTGTCAATTTCTTTAACTCCTAAATTGGTAGGGCAGTTGCAAGTATGAGTACGTAAACTGTCAAAGGAGTTAACTGGCAACGAATCCCATTGCTGACTAACATCAAAAGGATTAGGATTAACCGTTACTCCTCCAAGCACATCTTTATGACGGATTAATGTATGATTATACGTCCAAGCCGATTCATACATTGCATTATCATACGGGAAAATCGAATTCCAACCACCAGTTCCATCAAGCCCCGCCATTCCGGCATCACCTATTTGAGCAAAAATATCCACTTCATTCCAAGTTGTACCTCCATCAGGTGTTTTTTGTAATGCCAATGCATCATTCCCATTGAAATACATAGCATAACTAATACTATAATCAGGACAAAGAAAAGTATCAGCTACTGCTTGTAAGGCAGCAACAACAGGTACAGTTTGACCAGTTCCTGCTGGATTTCTTTGATCAAGAACAATCACCCAAGCAGTATGTGCTCCAATAACGTGAGTACCTAAGTTTATTGGTGCATTAGGAGTTAAATTGCCAGCAACTTCTGATTGTCCGTTACTATAACGGATAAGGCGATAAAGGTTATTTAAAGCAATAGGCGAATTCGAAGGATTATAAATTTCAATGGCTTTGTTATTCCCACTGCCTTCCACATATTCCGAAATAAATAAATCATTGCACTGTGCATTAACATTTACATAAGCAGCTAATGCGAAAATTGATAGTAATACTTTTTTCATCTTTATTTTTAATTAATTATTTTATTTTTTGCCGAATGAAAGCGGTTTCGGAATAATCTTTCTGATTAGAAAGATTTCTTGTAGGGTATTCGCTTTTTAAATTTCACTGCAAATATATTCTTTTTTGTGGATAGGGCAATAATTGGTTTTCAATATTAATTAACAAATAATAGAATGATAATATAAGAATAACATGAAATTAATGATTTGACCTGAAGTTTTAAAAACGGTTGCTTTGGTTTCCAAAATGGTTACGTTGATAAAAAGATGATAAAACTTTATTGAAACTACTCCTTCAAAAAATATCTTTACATTTGCCGTCCAAAATTAATACATATATATAATGATTACAAAAGGACCTATTTCAAATTTCATTGAAAAACACTATAAACATTTTAATGCAGCAGCATTAGTTGATGCAGCCAAAGGTTACGAAACTCACCTTACCGAAGGTGGAAAAATGATGGTAACACTTGCCGGCGCTATGAGTACAGCAGAACTTGGCAAGTCGCTGGCAGAAATGATTCGTCAGGGAAAAGTAGATATCATCTCCTGCACCGGCGCCAATCTGGAAGAAGATATTATGAATCTCGTGGCTCATTCGCATTATAAACGTGTGCCAAATTACAGAGATTTAACTCCGCAGGAAGAATGGGATTTGTTGGAAAATCACTATAACCGGGTTACTGATACTTGTATTCCAGAGGAAGAAGCGTTCCGCAGACTGCAAAAGCATATTCATAAAATATGGAAAGATGCCGATGATAAAGGGGAGAGATATTTCCCGCATGAATATATGTTCATGATGTTGAATAGCGGTGTTTTGGAACAATATTATGAAATAGACCCTAAAGATAGCTGGATGCTTGCTGCCGCTGAGCGTAATTTACCGATGGTTGTTCCCGGCTGGGAAGATTCAACAATGGGAAACATTTTTGCTTCCTACGTTATTAAAAAAGAATTAAAAGCTTCTACAATTAAGTCCGGTATTGAATATATGGCTTGGCTGGCTGATTGGTATCCAAAGAATTCAGGCGGAAAAGGTATTGGTTTCTTCCAGATTGGCGGTGGAATAGCAGGTGATTTCCCTATCTGTGTAGTGCCAATGTTATATCAGGATATGGGTCAGCATGATATTCCTTTCTGGGGATATTTCTGTCAGATTTCCGACTCCACTACAAGTTACGGTTCTTATTCCGGAGCTGTACCAAACGAAAAAATAACCTGGGGTAAGTTGGATATTCATACTCCTAAATTTATAGTGGAAAGCGATGCGACAATAGTTGCACCGCTTATGTTTGCCTGGATACTTGGCTGGTAAGTTTAAATAATTAATGAATTAAAGAAAAACTCCTGTAATTTTGCAGGAGTTTTTTTATACACACAACAATATATTTTGATACTCGAACTTAATATTACCCCTTTAAATAAATGGTTTCCTCACTATAAAAAACCTTTATTAATAGCGGGACCATGCAGTGCAGAAAGCCAAGAACAAATGCTGGATACTGCTAAAGGGATAGTGGCCTTTTATCCCAATAGTATCTTCCGAGCAGGCATTTGGAAACCCCGCACCCGACCAAATACTTTTGAAGGCATTGGCAACATTGGTTTGCAATGGATGCAGCAGGTAAAAGCGGAGACAGGTTTGCTCACCGCTACAGAAGTTGCAAATGCAAATCATGTTGAAGAATGTTTGAAAAGCGGAATAGATATCTTGTGGATTGGGGCGCGAACTACTGTGAATCCTTTCTCGGTGCAGGAAATAGCAGATGCTTTGAAAGGAGTCGATATTCCTGTGTTTGTCAAAAACCCTATTTATCCCGACACTCAACTTTGGGCTGGTGCTTTGGAAAGAGTAAATAATGCAGGTATTACTAAGATTGCTGCGATTCATCGCGGATTTCATTCGTATGATAATGGTCCATTTCGCAACTCTCCAAAATGGGAACTTGCAATTGATTTAAAAGCTGCATGTCCCGAATTGCCCTTAATTTGCGACCCTTCTCATATCGGCGGCTCGCCCGAACTTATTCCTTATATAGCTCAAAAGGCTATGGATATGGACATGGACGGGCTGATGATCGAAACACATTGCAATCCGGAAAAAGCTTTGAGTGATGCAAAGCAACAGATAAAGCCTTTCCAGCTGAATGAGATTATCAGTGATTTGCAAATCCGTTCTTCTTCTGTCGAAAATATTGAATTGAAAAATAAACTGGAAGAACTGCGTTGCATCGTTCAAAAACTAGACAACGATTTGCTCGAATTATTAGCCAAGCGGATGACTATTTCGCAACAGATTGGTGAATATAAAAAAGAAAACAATATTACTATTTTCCAGGTTGCTCACTGGAAAAAACTAATGGAAGGTGGCATTCTTACAGGCGATTTACTTGGTCTGCCAAAAGAATTTATCAAGGATTTATATCAGTTGATACACGATGAATCTATCCGCAGACAAACGGAAGTGATGAATAAATTACCTAAGAAATAGTTTATTTGTGGTTAAAAACAACTGACTTTACCCAAGCCTTTCCCCACTCTTCTTTTTCTTCGTCATTCCATAACTCAGGATAAAATATCCGTTTCTGAAAACGCGGAGGCAAGTATTTCTGCCAGTTGGTGCCGCCAGTAGCAGCTATATCTTCAGGGTCTTTTTGTAAATATCTTACTGCAGATTTATAATGAGAAAGCGGCCAGTTGATATTTACATTAACATCCATCTGGCGCAAAGCCAGTATTAAAGGTTCATTCTGCTGTTCTTCCTTTGATAAAGATTTAAATAAAGACCAAAGATTTTTATCCTTGAACTTCTTTGCAAGCTGAACCAATTGAGTTTGATATTTTTCTTCAAACTGAATAAGTGTCAATGTTTTTTTACCGGTGGCAAGTTCCGTGGCACCTGCTTTCCAATAAATATG
>CAIRRW010000042.1 GCA_903881065.1 uncultured Bacteroidota bacterium | reverse complement strand
GTGAAAATTAAATATTCCTATATTTACACGCTTCAAAAATTTGCACGAGGTTAATAAAAGTTAAAAATAATATTACTTAATTATATAATATGCTACGAAAATTACTATCTACAATTTCTTTTGTTGTTGCATCAGCGGGGCTGATAGTTGCACAAAACGAATCGGCTGTCAAAGTTAAACTTACTGATAAAGCCAATCATGAAACCATTCCGTTCGCGAATGTTATTGTTGAAATAGGAGGTATTCAGGTAGGTGTTGCCACTACTAATATTGATGGAGAGGCTACAATTAAACCATTAAGTGCTGGTAAGTATAATGTGAAAGCTACCTATGTAGGGTATCAGCCTACAGAAGTTGCTGGGGTAAATGTTGCCGTTGGTAAAACAGTTTACCTTAATATGGAAATGACAGCTGGTCAGCAATTGAAAGAAGTGGAAATTGTTGAATATGCTGAGCCATTAATTGACCCGGATACAAAATCAGGAGGGACAGTTACTCGTGAAGAGTATCAGCATATGGCATCCAAAGACATTAATTCGGTTGCATCAACCACTGCTGGCGTTTATCAACAAGATGAAGGTTCAGGTTTGAATATTCGTGGTTCACGTGACAATGGAACAGCATACTATGTTGATGGACAAAAAGTAATTGGCAGTGCAAATATTCCACAGGAAGGAGTGGAACAGGTTACAACAATTGTGGGTGGGACCCCTGCAGAATACGGTGATGAGACTGGCGGTATTATTGCAATTACAACTAGAGGGCCTGCAAGTAAATACACAGGAAGTATTGAATTGGGATCTTCGGGTTTCGGAGAGAAAAAAGGGTTGGATGCTTATGGATATAACTTAGCTGGTTTCTCATTTGGCGGTCCCATCATTACTAAAAAGGATTCAGTAAGTAAAAAATCTGTATTGGGTTTCTTCATTTCGGGAGAAGCAGTTAATCAGAAAGATCCTTCACCTTCCGCTGTTGGAGCGTATGTTGTAAATTCAGACAAGTTGACTCAATTGGAGAATAACCCATTACGTAGATCTGCTGCTGGTGGTTTTATTCCGAATGCCGAATTTATTACGGACGCTGATTTACAAAAAGTTAAAGCTAGAAATAATGTAGCTTCTACTACTTTGGATTTACAAGGAAAGATACAATACCAACCTACTAATAATATGAGTATTACATTAGGAGGTTCGGTAGATTATAATAAAAATCATGGATTTGTATATGAATACGCTTTATTTAATCCGAGCAATAACCCATTGGTAACATCTAATACATGGAGAGCATATGCAAAACTTACTCAGAAATTTAATTCAGCCTCATCAAAAGAGGAAGAAAAATCTTCATCAGTAATTAAGAATGCTTATTTCACGCTTCAGGCAAATTATACTAATTATTTTACAAAAACTCAGGATGATGACCATAAGGGAAATGTTTTTGATTATGGGTATATTGGAAAATTTGTTCAAACCAAAGCAAATTCATATGATTATAATAAAGTAAATTCTGTTATATACGTAAAAGATGCGAATGGGGTTGTTCATAAAGACACTGTTACAGGTAATATAATGAATGGGTTTCAAGATGTTAGTTTAGCATTTACTCCATCAAATGTAAATGCCACAGGGGCAGCATATACATCAGAGTTTTATGGAAATACTGACCCGTCAACAATTCAGAATATTTATAATGTTGAAGCAGGATTAGGATTAGTTAATGGTGATAGACCAACAAACGTATATTCATTATGGTATAATACAGGTCGTCAATATGATGGGTATAGTTATAGTAGTAATTCTAAATTCAATGTGGATGCTACATTTTCTGCAGATATAAAGAAGCATGCTATTCAAGTTGGTTTCTCCTATGAGCAACGAACAGAAAGAGGTTATTCGTTGAGTCCTATTGAATTGTGGAAAAGAATGTACCAATTAGCTAACTATCATATTCAGAATTTAGATACTATTGCAACATTAAGTACTGGTCCTCATTATTTTCCAGGTGGGACATTAGATCAATCAAATACTCCTTATTATGACTATGCAAGAAGAAATGATGGTACTCAAAATCAATTTGACAGAAGCCTGCGTCAATCCTTGGGATTAAATCCTAATGGAATTGATTATATTGATATTAATTCGTTAGACCCTTCTACATTTAATATGAATATGTTTAGTGCAGATGATTTGTTAGGTAATGGCCAACAACTTGTTTCTTATTATGGTTATGATCAAACCGGAAAAAAAATATCAGGGAAACCAAGTTTGGATGATTTCTTTACTGCTAAAGATGCTAATGGAAATTATTTACGTCAGGTAGGTGCTTACCAGCCAATCTATATTTCTGGTTATATTCGTGATAGGTTTGACTTTAAAGATTTAAAATTCAACGTAGGTTTACGCGTAGATCGTTTTGATGCAAATCAGGAAGTATTAAAAGATAAATACCTTTTGTATGAAGCAAAAACTGCTGGTGAAGTAAGTACAATTGGTGGAAATGCAGTATCTCATCCATCTAATATTGGAAATGATTATGTAGTATACGTTGATAATAAAGATAATCCATCAAAAATTGTGGGTTATAGAAGTGGAGATACATGGTATAATGCTCAAGGAACAACTGTAACAGATCCTTCGGTATTAACAACTAATACAGTTAATAATGGTATCAATCCATATTTAGTTGATCCTTCTGCAGCGAGAAATAAGGTAATTTCTCCGAATGTTTTTCAAGCATACAAACCACAGATTAACTATTCACCACGTATCGCATTTTCATTCCCAATTTCTGACGTAGCAAGTTTCAATGCGCACTACGAAGTTCTGACTCAACGTCCACCAGAATTTAACAGATTAGACCCTATTTCTTATTTGGAAATTGAAAATCTTAGTGGTGGTTTTATTAATAATCCTAATTTGAAATCAGAATCTACGACTAACTATGAGGTAGGTTTTGCACAAGTACTTAACGAAAAGAAAAATTCTGTACTTACTATTTCTGCATTCTATCATCAGTTAAGAAATATGGTTCAGACCACTCAAGTTTATGAAGCCTTCCCTACAACTTATAATACATTTACCAATATTGATTTTGGTACTGTGAAAGGATTGTCATTGGCTTATGATTTAAGAAGAGTAGCTTCAGGAGTTGCATTAACAGCAAGTTATACATTGCAGTTTGCTGATGGAACAGGTTCGAGCACTAGTGATGGTGTAAATTTAGCTTCTATTGGTGAACCTAACTTAAGAACAATCCATCCATTAAATTTTGATCAACGTCATACCATAGTATTAAATGTGGATTATCGTTTTGGAGCAGGAAAAGATTATAAAGGACCTGTTTGGAATCGCAAAAAGGGAGATACAGAAAAAGCTATAAAAGTATTGGAGAACGTTGGGGCAAACATTGTATTAAGAGCTGGTTCAGGTACACCATATAGCAAACAAGCGAATGTTACTCAGGACGGTGCAATTGGAATTGCTGACAAACGTTTATTATCTGGAAATATTGATGGTTCCAATTTACCTTGGAGTTTCAGAATGGACTTACGAGTAGATAAAACTATTGAACTTGCATTTGGAGGTAAAAAAGAAGGTGAAGAAAAGAAACACGCTAATTTAAATATCTATTTACAAGTGTTAAATTTATTGAACACTAAAAATGTTTTAAATGTGTATCATGCTACTGGAAATCCAAATGATGATGGTTACTTAGCTTCTGCTGCTGGACAGGCTTCATTGGCATCAAGAAATAGTGTTCAGTCATATGTGGATTTATATAATGCAAAAATAAATAACCCTAGCAATTACAGTCTTCCGCGACAAATTCGTTTAGGTCTGGTACTTGATTTTTAATTGACAAACGCTATCTCGCATTAATAAAGAAGTATTAGGTCTGGATAGATAACAAGAAGCTTTGTAATACTAGAACAAAAAATAAGAATATTGAAATTTACATCTCCTAAAATGATAAAAAATAATAAAATGAAAAATAATCGGATTAATTTAATCGTTTCAGCAGTTCTGTTGGCATTTACGTTAAATGTAACAGCTAAAGAAAATGTAGGTGTTCCTCCGGGAACAAATACTCAATCGAATAATAATCAAAATAGGGCTGTAAATGCACAATGTGTTAATGCAACAGCTCAAATCGATTTAGACATTAACAATGTACGGGCTAAAATATTAAATGGAGGAGATATGTGGTGGGATATTTTTGGTTCCCAAAATGCCAGATATCAAGTGCCAAAACCTTCAAGCAATAGCACAATAGGACCAAGTTCTCAATTTGCAAGTTCTGTTTGGGTAGGTGGTTACGATGCTGGACATCAACTTAAGGTGGCAGCACAAACGTATCGTCAAACAGGAAATGATTATTGGCCAGGACCTTTGAGACCTGATGCAACAACTGACGGGTCAAGATGTCTTGCTTGGGATAAATTTTGGAAAATTAATAGAGCTGATGTTCAATCTTATTATAATTGGTTCATTGAAGGAGAGCACGGCCCTAATCCTTTACAATCAAATCCGACATTATCTGATGCTTATACACAAATCAGTTCTTGGCCAGCATTCGGCCCTGAAGGTCAACCTTTAGCCCCATTTTATGACTTTAATGGAGATGGTCAATATGATATAACTACAGGTGATGTTCCTGATTTTGATGTTACCGGAACAAGAGGTTGTAATGCTAAATTATTTGGTGACCAGAATATATTTTGGGTATTTAATGATAAAGGAAATATTCATACAGAAACGGGAGGAGAAGCAATTGGTTTGGAAATTCAGGCACAGGCATTTGCTTTTCAAACAACTGACGACTTAAATAATGCAAGCTTCTTGAAGTATAAAATTATTAATAAATCATCATTCCGTTTAGATAGTACTTTTTTTGGTTTATGGGATGATGCCGACTTAGGTTATGCTTTTGATGATTATGTAGGATGTGATGTTGGTCTTGGTTTAGGAATTCTTTATAATGGGACTGCGGTTGACGGATCAGGTCAAACAACTGCATATGGTGCTAATCCTCCAGCAATAGGTGTTGACTTTTTTGAAGGACCTTACAAAGATCCCAATGGTTTGGACGATGCAGCATCTACTGTTCCTGCAAGTTTCTTGAATTATGGAGATGGTATAGTTGATAATGAACGATTAGGAATGTGTAGTTTCATGTATTTTAACAATGATTTTACTCCAACAGGAAACCCTCAGATAACGGATGACTATTACCAATATTTAACAACAACATGGAAAGACGGGCAACATATTACTTATGGCGGTAATGGAAGAACTGGCGGTTCCGTATTATGCCATTATATGTTCCCAGGCACTTCCGATCCTTTAGGTTATGGAACTAATATGGTACCTCAAGCACCTTGGGACGAAACTTCTTCTCATAATGTTCCAGGCGATAGACGTTTCATTGAAAGTGCTGGTCCTTTCACACTTCAGCCGGGTGCAGTTAATTATATTACAGTTGGTGTGCCTTGGGCAAGAACTACTCAAGGTGGAAACTTGGCATCAGTTGCATTGTTAAAAGGTGCTGATATTAAGGCTCAGTTATTGTTTAACAACTGTTTTGCTACTCTTCAAGGGCCAACTGCTCCAAATTTGTCTATTCAGGAATTGGATAAAGAACTTATTTTAACTTGGTCAAATCCTAAAGGATCCAACAATTACCAGGAAAAATATACTGAGGATTATGACAAAACTTCAAACGCGGATTCGCTGTATCGTTTTCAAGGTTATATGGTATATCAATTAATTGATGGTACTGTTGGTGCAGGTGATTTATATAATGTTAATAAAGCACGTTTAGCATTTCAATGTGATAAGAAAGATGGTATTGCTCAGATTGTTAACTACACAGATGATGTTGCTCTTTCTGCTTTAGTACCTCATGAAATGGTTAGCGGTGCTGATTTAGGAATATCACATTCTTGTCGTGTCAATACTGATTTATTTGCATCTGGCGACAATAAATTAATTAATCACAAAACATACTATTTTGCAATTGTGGCTTATGGTTATAGCCCAACACAAAACCCAATTAATCTTAATACATTAACAGATTATAGTCCATTTATTTCAAGTAACCACTTTTCTGATTACCCTATTTTTGCTCATACTGCAATTCCTCATATTCCATCACCAGAAAATGGAGGTCTTGTTCAACAAGCTGATTATGGCACAGGTCCAACAGTAACAAGAGTGGAAGGTCAAGGTAATGGAGGAAATGTTTTAGAATTAACCTCTGGAACTATTGACGAGATTATGAGTGCCTCAAGTGGGTACCGCGCTGTTAAACCTACATATCTAACTTCTAAGGGCCCTGTTAAAATACAGGTTGTTGATCCATTAAATGTACCATCTAGTAATGATTTTAGGTTGTTAATTCTGGATGATTCTGTAGCGACAGGAACTGCTGTTGGCGTAAATTCTAAATGGGTATTGAAAAATGTATCTACTGGTGATGCTGTTACGTCTGAAACAAGCATTAAAATTCCAAATGAGCAAATTATTAACGGACAAAATACAGGGTCATCGTTATCTGTCATACCAAAATGGGGAATATCGGTAAATATTTCATATACTTATGATCCAGGGGTTTCAGGTTCAGTTAATAATGGATTTTTGGAAGCAACTATGGAGTTTGCTGACCCTGCTAAACAATGGCTTACAGGTGTTGCTGATGCTGAAGGAGTTGATCCTCGTAATTGGATAAGATCTGGTACGTTTACGAATGCTGGGGATGCGGCTTATAATGATTTCCCAACAATAGATGATCAACAAACGTATGAAAAAGTATTGGGCGGTACTTGGGCACCATACCGTTTATGCGGTTATACTACTCCTGCATCTCCGATTACTTATTCAGGTGGTCCTGCTTGGTATAGTACTACAACTATGGCATTAAATAAACTTAAGAATCTTGCTAGTGTGGATGTTATTATTACCACAGATAAAAATATGTGGACAAGATGCCCTGTTCTTGAAATGGAAGAAGTGGCAACTTTGGCAGTTGGAGGAGCTAATAAAATGAAAATGAGAACTTCTCCTTCTGTTGATAAAAATGGACTTCACGCCTCACAAGTTGGCTACAATGCGGCTGATGGAGATTTGAATGGAACTACTGGCATGGGTTGGTTCCCTGGCTATGCCATAAACCTAGAAACGGGAGAGCGTTTAAATATGGCTTTCGGAGAAGATTCGTGGTTAATCAATGATAATGGTGCCGATATGAAATGGAATCCTACATCATCTGACGTTATTTATAACTACAGTGCTGGTACGATATCACCTATATTTGGAGGTAAACATAATATTTATGTATTTGGTCATAATGGTGACAAAACATGGAATAATGATCCGAATTTTGGTAATGCTGTTAAAATGGTACCACGCTACGATGGAGGTAAATTTATTCATGACGTATTAACAGTTGCCAACACAACTAGCCCAACGGATTTATATGCACGTCAAGTATATGAAGATGCTATGTGGGTTAGTATTCCATTATTAGCTCAAGGGCATACATTGTTTGAAACAGATGTGAAAATCAGATTAAGAGTTGCAAAATCATACCAACCTGGTTATTCAACAACTTCTTCACCAGTAGTTGATACAGCCCTTGCTCCAATAAATAAAAATTTACCGGTATATGATTTTAATACATCAGATATTGGAACAATTAAAGGAAGCAGCGATGCTGCTAATAAGGCTCTTGATTTAATTAATATAGTTCCAAATCCTTATTATGCTTATTCTGGATATGAGAAAGCAACAAGTCAAACGGTTGTAAAAATTACCAATATACCTGTAAATTGTAAAATTACAATCTACTCATTAAATGGTACACTGATAAGGACATTTAATGTAGATCAACCGTCAGATGCTCAAAAAAACATTAATGGAGTAGCTGTTACATCTGTTGATTGGGATTTAAATAATCAGATGAGAATTCCAATTTCAAGTGGACTATACCTAATACATGTGGATGTTCCAAATGTTGGCGAAAGAACGCTTAAATGGTTTGGAGTTCTACGTCCATTAGATTTAGAGGCATATTAGTAAATTGGTATCGTTTAGATTAAAAAGTAAGATATATTAAATAACATAGATATGAAACATAATTATAGATTTATTCTGCCTCTGGCTTTTGCAAGTTTGGTTTTAATTCCAAATAAGAGTTTGTTAGCCGGAAATCCTGACCGCGCAGGACAGGAAGGTGCGACCGAACTACTTATTAATCCATGGGCGCGTAGCTCCGGTTGGGCAGGTTGCAATGTTGCAGGTACTCAAGGCCTCGAATCAATGTACACAAATATTGCCGGTACAGCATTTACTAAGAAAACGGAATTGTTATTTACGCACGACCAATATTTGAAAGGTTCTGATATTAATATTAATGCATTTGGGTTAACTCAACATGTTGGGGAAACCGGGGCACTTGGTTTATCCATAATGTCAATGCGCTTTGGAGATATTCCTATCACTACAACCGACAACCCGGAAGGAGGATTGGGAACATATACCCCCCAATTTATTAATATTGCATTGTCTTATGCTAAAGGCTTCTCTGATAATATTTATGGCGGTATAGCAATGAAAGTTATTACGGAGAAAATTGCAAATATTAGTGCAAGAGGTGTCGCTATTGATGCAGGAATTCAATATGTTACTGGTAAACAGCGTCAAATACATTTTGGTATTGCATTGAAAAATGTTGGGCCAAGAATGCAATTCAGCGGAGATGGTCTATCATTTAAAACTCCTGTTCCTGCAAGTACTTCCACTCAAACCATGACAGTTGACCAACGCGCAGCTCAATTCGAATTACCTTCATTATTAAACATCGGTGCAGGTTACGATTTTTATTTGAGTAAAGATAGTGCATCCTACAAAACTCATCGTATTACTGCAATGGGAACCTTTACTTCCAATTCATTTGAAAAAGATCAGTTTAAATTAGGAGTAGAATACGGTTGGAAAAACATGTTGATGCTTCGTGTAGGTTATACTTATGAAAAAGGAATTAATAGCTTAGATACAAGAACATCTGTTTATACCGGACCAAGTGCAGGATTTACAGTTGAACTTCCGTTTGGTAAAAACAAATCGACTTTCGGAATAGATTATTCTTACAGAGCAACCAACCCATTTGAAGGTACGCACACTTTAGGTGCACGAATAAATTTATAAAATAATATATCATTATTCTTGAAAAGAGAGTTTCGCAGCAATGCGGAATTCTCTTTATCTTTTATCAATAGTCAACAAAACAAAATTAACATGGCTAATATTTCTTATTTTACAGAAGAAGGATTAAAAAAATTACAGGACGAATTACACCAATTAAAAGCAAAAGAACGTCCATCTATTTCCAAACAGATAGCAGAAGCTCGTGATAAAGGCGATTTATCTGAAAATGCTGAATATGATGCTGCCAAAGAAGCACAGGGATTATTGGAACTTAGGATTTCCAAATTGGAGGCTGTTGTGAGAAATGCACGTTTGATTGACGAGTCCACATTGGATTTATCAAAAGTATTGATTCTTTCAAAAGTGAAAATCAAGAATACCGCAAATGGAGCCACAATGAATTATACTCTTGTTGCCGAAAATGAAGCTGATTTCAAAGCCGGTAAAATTTCAGTTGATTCACCTATCGGAAAAGGTTTACTTGGTAAGAAAAAAGGTGAAATTGCCGACATACAGGTTCCATCCGGCATTATGAAATTTGAAATAATTGAAATCTCCCGCTAATCATGGCAAGTATATTTACTAAAATAGTGAATGGCGAAATTCCTTGCCACAAAATAGCGGAGAATGATAAATTTCTTGCCTTTTTAGATGTATTTCCTCTTGTTCATGGTCATGTGTTGGTTATTCCTAAGGTTGAAATCGATTATATTTTTGATATTGCCGATGCCGATTTGGCTGAAATGATGGTATTTTCTAAGTCTGTAGCAAAGGCAATAAAAGAGGCTGTTCCTTGCAAACGTATTGGTGTTGCCGTTATAGGTCTCGAAGTTCCTCATGCACATATTCATTTAGTTCCACTGAATTCCGTTGGAGATATTAATTTTACCCAACCAAAACTTAAACCTTCTTCCGAAGAACTTTCTGCCGTCGCAAATAAAATCAGAGCCAAGTTTTAAAAACCCACACTTTTTTTCTTCTCATTAACTTGCTCAGCTAACTTTCATGTTATGCTTCTCGACGGTTACGTTTTGCCTATCGACTTCCAAATTATGCCTCTCGATGGTTGTGTTTTGCTTGCTAATGTCTAAGTTACTCATCTCGACGGTCACGTTTTGCTTGCTGATGTCCAAGTTATGCCTCTCGACAGTCGTGTTTTACCTGCTGACTTCCAAGTTATGCCTCTCGATGGTCGTGTTTTGGCTGATGACTACTATGTTAAACCTCTCGACGGTTGTGTTTTGCCTGTGGCTATGCTTTTTTCTTCGGATTATCAGCCAGAAAAGCTTTCCACCCCGAATATGATTTTGCAGCACTACCTGGTTTTCGTTGAAAGTGATGGCAAACTGCGGCAGCCAATCCATCAGTCGCATCTAAAAATTCCGGAGTTTCTTTGAAATTCAACAGCGATTTCAGCATCGCCGAAACTTGTTCTTTTGAAGCATTCCCATTTCCTGTAATTGATTGTTTAATTTTCTTTGGAGAGTATTCCTGTATCGGCAAGTTCCGCGACAAAGCAGCAGCAATAGCAACGCCTTGAGCTCTTCCCAGTTTCAACATCGATTGAACATTCTTGCCAAAAAACGGCGCTTCAATCGCCAATTCATCCGGTTTGTATTCTTCAATTAGAGCAACCGTTCGGTCAAATATTTTCTGAAGTTTCAAAGGATGGTTTGCTACTTTTTCCAATCGTAAAACACCCATCACAATCAGTTCCATTTTGTTTCCTTTGATATGAATCAGCCCATAACCCATTATATTAGTGCCTGGGTCGATGCCAAGAATTATTTTATCTGTTGTCATAAAATTTTAACGTCTATTTTTTTACTATCATTGTTAAATAAAACAAAATTGAAAATGCCACTCCACAAAGTTATAAGTCTTTTAATTAAAACGCCGTATTAGTATTAATTATATTATAACAATTAGTAAAATGGAAATGTTAGCCGAAGTGATAGTAATAATTGCAAGTATATTGTGTTTTTTTTACACCGTATTAATTGCAAAATTTTGTTTTGGCTGGGCGAAAACAAAATATACAAAAGGTAACCTGTTGAATGAAGATGTTTGTGTGAGCGTTCTTATAGCTGCGAGAAATGAAGACAATAATATGGCAAAAATAGTAAAGCAATTGTCAATACAGTCATATCCAAAAAACAAATTTGAAATTCTTATTGTTGATGATAGCTCAACTGATTCTACTGTCGATATTGTTAAACGGTTCCAGCAAGAAAATAAAAGTATCGACTTGAAATTAATTTCTCTTAAGGACAATCAATCAGGTAAAAAGGAAGCAATAAAAGAAGGAATTAGGCAGGCAAAAGGCGAATTAATTATCACTACCGATGCCGATTGCTTTATGAATATTACATGGATAGAGACAATTGCTGCATTTTATAGAGATACGAATGCAAAAATGATTGTGGCGCCTGTTTGTTTTTATGAAGAAAATTCAATCTTCGAAAAAATTCAGACACTTGAGTTTCTGGCGTTAATGTCAAGTACTTGCGGTTCGTTATTTTTCAATAAAGCGATAATGTGTAATGGTGCAAACTTAGCATATCCAAAAAATATTTTTGAAGAAGTAAAAGGTTTCGAAGGTATTAGTAATACCGTTTCAGGTGATGATGTTTTACTGATGTATAAAGTCAAAAATAAATATCCAGATGGAATAAAGTTTCTGAAGAATGCAGATGCAATCATATACACAAAAGCAAAATTATCAGTTTGTGATTTTGTAAATCAGCGCAAACGATGGGCATCCAAGCGATTTCCTGACTTGAATTCCGAAACTAAATTCGTTTCCTTAATAGTATATTTCTTTAATTTGTTTCTTCTGATCTTGCCGGCAGTCGCTTTTTTTAATAATACAATATCACTTTATCCATATTCTCTTGTCAATGTTTTTGCAATCCTTTTTACTATTAAATCTCTAATTGACTTTTTGTTATTATTTTTATCCACTTCTTTTTTCAAGAAAAAAAAGTTGTTAATCTACTTTTTGCCCGAACAGATTATATATCTGTTCTATGTTGTTTTAGTAGGTTTTTTAGGTCTTAGCCGAAAATATGAATGGAAAGAAAGAACGATTAATGAAAAATAGAAAAGTTAAATCTCAATCCGAATCGGCAATCGCATGGCAGCGTCTGAAAAAAAATAAGCTGTCTATGTTTGGATTGATAATGATTTTCTGTTTTATATTAATTGCTATTTTAGGTTTCCTTATCACTCCAGATAGCTCCCCTGATGCAAATGACCAGAAATTGGAACTCTCTAAAAAGCCACCGGGTTTTAAAGTTCAAATGTTGCTGGTGAAAAAGAATGAGGCGTCTCATCATGTGAACTTTATTACTAAAATGATTTTTGGCGAGATTAGTGATTATCAATCTATACCTATTTCTGATTATAGATTTGAAGGAAATAATATTGTTATTAAAGAATTTTCTAGAGAGAAAAATCATCTAGTACTTGAAAAGAAAATAAATATTGCTGATGTTGTGTGTTCTTTAAAAGAAAATACTTCGATTGGATTATCCCCATCCAAAAATGAAATTGTGTTTTGTGAATTAGGTAAAACGATATCAACAACTAGGGCAATTAAAGAGGTACAACAGGAAATTATAAATCAGAATATCCAAACAAAAACATTCTTACTTGGTACAGACCCGGCAGGACGTGATTTACTAAGTAGATTAATGATTGGCACACGTGTTTCCTTTTCGGTTGGGTTTATTTCAGTATTTATTTCCTTGTTGATAGGAGTACTCATGGGAGCATTGGCAGGTTACTATAGAGGGGCACTTGATAATATTATAATTTGGATAATAAATGTAGTATGGTCAATCCCGACATTATTATTAGTTATTGCAATAACTTTAGCACTTGGAAAAGGTTTCTGGCAAGTATTCGTTGCGGTAGGGCTAACAATGTGGGTAGAAGTGGCAAGGGTAATAAGAGGACAGGTAATAAGCATAAGAGAAAAAGATTTTGTCGAGGCTGCTCATGCATTGGGTTTTAGTGATTTCAGAATAATTACATGTCAGATATTACCAAATGTAATGGGCCCTGTAATTGTAATTTCTGCTGCTAACTTCGCCTCAGCTATATTGATAGAAGCAGGGTTGAGTTTTTTGGGAATAGGAGCACAGCCGCCTACAGCTTCTTGGGGTGAAATGATTAATGCACATCGAGGGTTTATTATAGGTCATTCGCCTTACCTTGCAATACTTCCTGGGATAGCGATAATGATAATGGTGCTTTCATTCGTACTATTAGGTAATGGATTAAGGGATGCTCTTGATACTAAACTAAAAGACCAATCAATGATTTAATCATCTGATTTTGTTTTAACATTCGTTAACCAATTTTGCTATTTTTGCAACGTAATCAAGAAAAAGTAAATGACAATAAACAAAGAAGGATATCCTTCCATTTTAATAACAATAATAGTAGTAGCATTACTTAATACTATAACTCATTATTTTTGTAGTCAATTTCCATTTGTAATTTGGTTTGGTTATGCTTTATCTGCGTTTCTGTTAATTATTATCTTACAGTTTTTCCGTAGCCCCAAACGAATAATTATTATCAACGAAAATAACATTATTGCTCCGGCAGATGGCAAAGTAGTTGTTATAGAGCAGGTAACCGAAACCGAATATTTCAATGATAAACGCCTTCAGATTTCCATTTTTATGTCACCTCTTAATGTTCATATTAATCGTTATCCAATATCCGGGATGGTAAAATATGTAAAGTATCATCCCGGATTATTTTTAGTGGCATGGCATCCAAAGTCTTCAACAGATAATGAACGAACTACTATAGTTGTAAAGCATAAGAATGGTGAAGAGATATTGTTTCGTCAGATCGCCGGGGCATTGGCAAGACGTATTGTTTATTATTCAAAAGAAGGCGACACTGCAGTACAAGGTAGCGAATTTGGCTTTATTAAATTCGGTTCTCGTGTAGATTTATTGCTACCTCCTTCAGTAAAAGTAAAAGTACAGTTACAGGATAAGGTAAGAGGTAACGAAACTGTAATAGCAACTTTTAAGTAATTCTTTATTAAAGTCCCAAAACAGTTACTGATAATTTTAAAAGATTTTTGCTGTTTGTTAGCAAACATACAATAATCGAAGCGAATAAAAAAATATGATTTTAACTGACACGCATACTCATCTTTATTCTAAAGAATTTGATGATGACAGGAGTACACTAATTGAAAAAGCAATCAATAATGGGGTAACGCGTTTGTTTATGCCCAATGTTGATAGCGAAAGTATTCCTGGAATGTTTCAAGTGGCAAAACAGTTTCCTGGAAATTGTTTTCCAATGATAGGTTTGCATCCATGTTCTGTGAATGCGAAGTATCAGCAGGAGTTAAAGGTGATGGAACATTGGCTGGGTAAGAATAATTTTGCTGCCATTGGTGAAATAGGAATTGATTTATATTGGGATAAAACATTTTTAATTCAGCAACAAGATGCATTTCGAAAGCAAATAGAGCTAGCACAAAAACATAATTTAGCCTATGTTATTCATTCTCGTGATTCGTTTAACGAAGTGATAGAAATAGTAAAGGAATACAATAATTTCAGTACAAGAGCTATATTTCATTGTTTTAGCGGCACTGTTGAACAAGCACAACAGGTAATTGAATTTGGAAATTTTAAATTAGGAATTGGAGGGGTTGTTACATTCAAAAATTCAAGCGTTGCTAAAGTAGTAGAAGCTATCGATTTAAAACATTTGGTTTTAGAAACTGATGCTCCTTACTTAGCACCAGTGCCTCATCGAGGGAAACGAAATGATCCGGAATATTTAATGTTGATTGCAAAAAAAATTGCTGAAATAAAGAATGTTTCTTTGGAAGAAGTTGCTGCTATAACCACCCAAAATTCGATAGACATTTTTGGGGTGTAGTGTTTCAGAATAACATATTTGAGATTTGAATAATAATATTTAGCGAACGGAGTCAATGAAATCAAAGGTTCTATTAATTTATACTGGTGGCACTATAGGAATGATTCAGGATCCTAAATCTGGTCAACTAAAACCATTCGATTTTAAACATCTTTCCGAGCAAATTCCGGAACTCAACAAATTTGATATTGACTTATCTTCTGTTTCCTTCGATAGGCCAATAGACTCTAGTGATATGCATCCTGCTATTTGGATAGATTTGGTTGGAATAATAGAAAATAATTATAAGAAATTTGATGGGTTTGTGATTTTGCATGGTAGCGATACTATGTCATTTACAGCTTCGGCGTTGAGTTTTATGCTCGAAAATCTCAATAAACCTGTAATTCTTACAGGCTCTCAACTACCTATAGGTATTATACGTACCGACGGAAAAGAAAATCTAATAACAGCTATCGAAATTGCAGCAGCGAAGCAAAATGGACGACCAATAATAACAGAGGTTTGTATTTATTTTGAGTATCAACTATATCGTGGTAATAGGACTCATAAATTTAATTCGGAGAATTTTCAGGCGTTTCAGTCTGCCAATTATCCAATTCTTGCCGAAGCTGGCGTCCACATAAAGTATAACTACTCAGCTTTAAAAAAAGCAACAGATAAGAAACTAAGAATTCATACTGATTTAAATTCAGATATTGCAATTTTGAAATTATTTCCAGGTATAACACCAAATGTTGTAAATGCGATTTTGAACATTAAAAATAATCGCGCTGTTATACTTGAAAGCTATGGTTCGGGTAACTGCTCCACAGAAAAATGGTTTATTGAAGCATTGAAAAAATCTGTTGAAAAAGGAATAATAATTTTAAATGTTACTCAATGCAATGCCGGTGCTGTAGAACAAGGTAAATACGAGACAAGTGCTGAACTTACATCTGCGGGTGTGATTGGAGGTAATGATATTACAACAGAAGCTGCAGTTGCCAAACTGATGTTTCTTTTAGGTTCTTATAATGACAGTAAAAAAATTAAACGAAACTTAACATTTAATTTACAAGGTGAAATAACTGTTTAATTTACCAAAAGTACATTGTGTTTCTTTTAACAATATTATGTTCATAATATAATACCAATAGAAATTATATCAATACTTCTATAGTATAGTTTTGCCTTATTCAATTATATCTATGAAAAAGCAATACGAATCATTAAAGAAATATTCTTCTCAATTAATAAACGACGAATCTATTACTATTAACGATTTGAGGGAAAAAGAATATAGTGGCGAAAAGTTAACTGCACGAGAAAAACAAGCACTCGTAAATTTCGATCGTTATCGAATTAATGAGTTGAATGCACAAGCAGATGATACAGCGTTTCATATTAGATATCGCGAACTACAGGTAATTGCCAACCTTGGCGAATACGAAGAATTCCTAAAAGAAAAATACTTTATCTGAAGTAAAACTTCCTTTAAGATGGCAATCTAGTTGAAATCGGATTGTCATCTTTCGATATTAAACTTACTTTATATAATTGATTTTAGGATTTAATGAAATAAATTTCATTAATATTTCATATATTTGTTATCAAAATATAAAAATCACCCAACCATTTTAATCAATAATTAATCTATGTATAAATGAGTTCGGAGTTCATTTGCGAATCTGACTTAATTAAAATGTGCATCAAGGGTGACAGACGTTACCAAAATGCACTGTATAATCAGTTTGCTCCAAAGATGATGGCTGTTTGTTTTCGCTATTCAAGAAACTTGGAGGACGCTGAAGATACGTTAATGGAAGGATTTGTAAAAGTTTTCGCAAATGTTAGTCAATTCAAGAACGAAGGCTCTTTTGAAGGTTGGATAAGGAAAATAATGGTAAATACGGCGATAGCAAAATTTAAAAAATCAAATCCATTCGAAGTTATTTTAAATTTCGAAAAAATTCATTATGCTTTGGCATCCGATGAAAATATTTATGATCGATTAGGTGCTAAAGTATTAATAAACATGATTCAGCAATTGCCTCCTTCTTATCAAATGGTGTTTAACCTTTATTCTTTTGAAGGGTTGAAACACCGTGAAATTGCTGATCAATTGGGTATTTCGGAAGGTACTTCCAAGTCAAACCTTTCTGATGCTAGAACACTATTAAAAAAAATGATTGAGAAAACAAACCAATTTGATTTGGCTGCTAATATTAAATGAGCGAATTAAACGAAGATATAGACAATCTGTTTCGGGAAATAATTGAACCTGCCGAGATGAGACCAAATCAAATGGTCTGGACTGCTATTGAGAATAATCTGGAAAAATCACACAATATAAAACTTCAGAAGAGGCTTAAACATTTAGTTACTTATTCTATTGTTTCGTCTGTTTTTATTCTTTCACTTTTGCCTGCATTGTATTTTTACACTCATCAAAACAATAAAGAAGCGATAAAAAGAAAAAGCTCAGCAAAAATAGTAAACGCAGTAGATGCTTCTAATATAACAACACAATCTGTTAGTTCTGCAAATTCAGAGCATTCAATCGCTTCTTTAATGCCTTCTTCCATTGCTAAAAACAGTGGTGAGATTACGGAAAATAATGGCATTGCAGCCAATAAAAACTCAACACAAAGTGTTTCGCCTTTAATATCCAAAGCGCAGTCGATTAATGTCGAAGGGCCTAAAACTGAAACAGCTAAATCTAATTCCTTAAATAATAATATTCTTAAACCTAAAGAAGAACTTCTTACTCAGAATAATGAAGAAAAAAGTGTCGCAACTTTAAGGTTGAAAGAACAGTCAACTAATGTAGAAGAATCTAAGAACAAAAAATCTAATTCCATTTCAGAAAATAATAATGTTATTACTAAGGAGGTAGTTCCTTATATATCTAGTGCCATTCCTGAATCAAATAATAATGATAATCAGAATGTAAAGCCATTAATCGAAAATCAATTAACTTCTTCAAATTCTACAGTGAATAATATTCCACTAGAACCCGCAAAACAAAATCCGTTAATTGATGAATCTTTAAATAGTTCTCCTAAAATGGAGGAACTAAAAAGTGATAATAATCAAAATTCAACCAATTTAAAATTTGATTCAGTTACCACTGTTTCAAAATTGGAAGTCTCGCCATTAAGTGTAACAAAGGTAGATACAACAAAAGCAAACACCCCTTTATTGCCCATAGAGGATTATAGATTCTTTGTTGGTGGCATTTATGCTCCTGAAAAAGTAATGACCACTCTAATAAATGTTAATGCAAATAACTCATCATTGAACGAAACTCAAAACAGTTCCTACTCAACAGGTGTTCGATTCGGATATAGATTCAATAATAACTGGTCAATTTGTTCTAATGTTTTGTATTCTAAAACCTCTAAATCGTTTAGTTATTACCAATTTACTCTTGAAAATGACGATGATGATCATGATAGTAATTTAAATAAAGATTTAGCTACTTCATATGGCATAATTTCTTTCCCATCAAATTATGTCGAGAAACATCCTTATGGAGGTCAGCATCCGCACCATGAAGGTGATACCTTAATAATTGATATCAAAGGACTACAAAAGCTTACCTATCTTACAATTCCAATATCCTGTCAATATCAAATTAATAAAAATCGCGTTAGTGGCTTATTCTCATTAGGTTTCACTTCTAGCATTTTACTTTCTCAGAGTGCAGAGATCTCCTACATTAATTTAGATGAAAAATACGCAACGAAAATAAAAGGGATACAGGATATTTACTTTAATGGAACAATTGGTATAGGGGTTCAGTATCGAATTTTCAATAGGTTTTCTGTGTTTATTCAGCCAACGTTTTCTCAGGCGTTTACATCTATGAATAAAAATACTTCTTATAGAACATATCCATCCTCAATTTCAGGAACTACTGGAATTAATTTCCATTTCTAAAAATTATTTTTTATTCCACCCAACTATTTAGTTTTTTATTCGCTCTTGTACAATAAGAACGGATAAAATAGTAATAAATTTAAACTAATTAGTATGATAAATGCAATTGCAATTGATAATGATTCAGCATCATTAGAAACATTAAGTAGAATGTGTTATAATACTGATTTTATCAGTCTTGAAAAAGTATTTACTGATCACGAAAAAGCACTAAAACACATTAGAAAATTTCCAGTTGATTTAGTGTTTTGTGATATCAAGATGTGCATAGATTCAGGAAAAAAGTTATTTATGGCTCAGGAGCAAAATAATTGTGTTATTTTCACTTCCAATAACGCCGCATTAGCTGCTGAAGCATTTGATATGAATGCGATTGATTTTCTAATGAAGCCATTTTCTGAAGCCAGATTTGATCTCGCAACTCAGAAAGCTTCTAAATATCTTAATTACATGCTTAGTAATTCATCTAATGAGCAGGCGGACAAATTATGTGTTCGCGCTGACTATGGTTTGAAAATATTGAATCCGTCTGAAATTCTTTTCTTGGAATCCTTAGGAGACTATGTAACAATATTCCTTGAAAATCAGAAGAAAGTAATTACAAAAAGCACAATGTATGGTATTCATAAAAAATTAAACCCAAAAGAATTTATTCGAGTTAATCGCTCCTTTATTATTCCATTTAGCCGCATTGAATCATTTGGCAAAAGAATGATTTCAATTGCTGGTAGGGAAATTACAATAGGTGATACATATCGTAAAGAAATTTCAAACCTCCTGATATCTAAATCAAATTATTAATAGAATACTTGTTATTATATAAGACCTTCTTACATCTGTAAGAAGGTCTTTTTTTTGCTTTTTTCTAATAGACTT
>CAIRRW010000041.1 GCA_903881065.1 uncultured Bacteroidota bacterium | reverse complement strand
CAATAGCACCTGCAGGAACATGCACTTCACAATTCTGAATTTTATTAACCAAATCAAGATTTTCAATTAACCCACCAGTACTCATCACAAGTAGTTTCTTATTAATACCGTCAATATTTTTGCTTGACAGAATTTGTTTTACTACATCTTTATTTGCTGCTTCAATAATCAAATCAGCACCAATTATTGCTGCTTCTAATGAGCAGATTTTAACTGCGCTTTTAAGGCTACGTTTTAAGTCCTCACAATTTTTATCAATTACATCAGTTAAAGAATGTAACTTAAATTCAGGTGTTTTACTAATAAACGAGGCTATTTCACTCCCAATATTGCCACAGCCGATAAGTGCTACTTTCATAATTAAACTACAGCTAACATATTAACAATTGATTTCCGAGCTTTATTCATCATTTCTTCATCCAGAATAATCTGATGTTTGTTTTCCTGCAAAGCCGCAAGCACAGATTCAAGTGTAGTAGCTTTCATAAAGGAACATAAATTACAGAAAGAAAGAAAATTCTTGGAAGGCACATCCTGACGAAGTTTATCTGTCATTCCACATTCAGTTACCACAATAAACTCTTCGCTTCCATTTTGCTCTGCATATTTTGCCATACCTCCAGTGCTGCAAACAAAATCAGCTACTTCAAGTATATCTTCCTGACACTCTGGATGTGCAATAATTTTCGCAAGTGGATGTTCTTTTTTAAAAGCTATTAAATCAGTGCCTTTTAAATCCTGATGAACTGCGCAATAACCAGCCCACAAGTGAATGGTTTTAGTTGAATGCTGTTGTACATAATGTCCAAGATTTTTATCAGGAAGAAAAATAATTTCATCATTTGGCAGTGAATTAACCACCTTAATTGCGTTAGCAGATGTACAGCAAATATCAGAAACGGCCTTTACATCAGCATTTGTATTTACATAACTTACTACAGCTGCATTCGGATATTTTGCTCTTAATTCCAACACCTGCTCAGCAGTAATCATGTCTGCCATCGAACATCCTGCTTCAATCACAGGCAACAATACATTTTTATTCGGACTTAAAATTTTAGCAGTTTCCGCCATAAATTTTACACCGCAAAACACAATTGTATCTGCATCCGTTTGTGATGCTTTCCTCGAAAGCTCTAACGAATCACCAATAAAATCAGCTACTTCATATATTTCAGGACGCTGGTAATTATGTACAAGCAAAATGGCATTCTTCTCCTTCTTTAATTTTTTTATTTGTTCAATTAATTTTTTCGAATCACTCATAATCGATGTAATATTTAGTATTATTAAATAAAGCGTACAAAGGTAGATTACATTAATCTATTATAAATATGATTTTAATCACAGTTTGTTTCTCGTTATTACGGTACTTTTGTAATACTTTAAATTATTGAAAATGACAAAAAACAATATTCATGATTTTCATATTCCTGTAATGGGCTTGTGTTATACAATTGATTCTCCCATTAAAGTGGCACGGTTTGGAATCTCTTCTGTAGTTTCAATTATCGAAGACCGTCTTGTGGAAATGATGAGAAGGCATTATTATCCAACAATAAATGCTCCTTATAAACCTATCCCAAATATTGATCCGGACCACCGTGAAAAAAGAATCACTGATTATCTTAACTTGATGAATAAAATTGTTCACGAACAAATTCAGAAGCTAAAAGATGAGGCTTTTGAATATGGATCGGAAATTGTGAAGTATTTTGAAATGTTGCCTGACGATAGCTATTTAAAAAAGATGTATATCGAAATGGTGAACTGTTCAAACGAGATTGAGAAGAAAATTAAACAAGCTTATTTAAGAACTCAAGTAATTGCAGGAAGTATTGATGTTAACATTATGACAAAGACTGACCGTGATAACCGTGACAAAACAGGAAACATAGTTCCAAATGGTTCTGATGCGGTGGCTGCTCTGCGTGGATATATTAATAGCGATTTAACTAATTCTTCCGTTGTATTTTCTGCAGGATTAAATCCGCGACTATATATTTATCTCGAGAACTTTGATGCGTTTGATCCGGATGTGAATTTTAATTTCAAGAAAAAAGTAATTATCAAAGTAAGTGATTATCGGTCGGCTTTGATACAAGGGAAATTTCTTGCAAAGAAAGGAATATGGGTTAGTGAATTCAGGATTGAATCCGGTTTAAATTGTGGCGGACATGCTTTTGCGACCGATGGTTATTTATTAGGACCAATTTTAGAAGAATTTAAAAATAAGAAAAAAGAACTTTCAGAAACCATTTTTGAACTTTATAAACCTGCAATTAATAAAAAACTAGGTTTCAACTTTACTGTACATCCCGAAATTGATGTTACAGTGCAAGGAGGAATTGGCACTGCTGAAGAAGATAAATTCCTGCACGATTATTATAATGTATCGAGTACGGGCTGGGGAACGCCATTTTTATTGGTACCCGAAGCTACTACAACAGATGAACACACATTGGATTTACTTAGCAAGGCTACTGATAATGAAGTAATATTGAGCAATAATTCACCACTTGGTGTTCGGTTTTATTATTTAAAAGGAACAACTGCTGATAAAGAAAAGATTCAACGAATTCAAAACGGATTACCCGGCAGCCCATGTGTTGAAAAACATTTGGGATTTAATACTGAATTTACTGAAGAACCAATATGTACTGCTTCGCATAAGTATCAGAAACTAAAACTTGAGCAATTAGAAACTTTGGGACTTTCTGAAAAAGAATTTGAAAGATTAAAAGCTGAAGTTGTAGCAAAAGAATGTTTATGTGTAGGACTTAGCAATGGTGCTTCTCTCCTTTATAAAGAACATTTTATAAGCAAAATGCATTCAGTAAATGTATGCCCTGGACCAAACATTGTTAACTTCTCGAAAATCGTTTCTTTAAAAACAATGGTTGACCATATTTATGGACGGATAAATATTATGACTAATAAAAAGCGTCCGCATATGTTTATTGCAGAGTTAAAAATTTATTTGAACTTTTTGAAAGAAGAATTTCTGAAAAACAGTAACGATTTGACTGATATTAAAAAGATAAGTTATTATCAAACATTCATCAACAATCTCTTTGAAGCTATAAAATACTACCAGAATTTACCGGAGGATTTTACTTCAACCAGAAAAGAGTTCGACAAAGATTTACTGGACGCTAAAGCAGAACTTACTGCTTTGCAATTCGTGTATTTACCTGAAAAACTGGTTACGGTATAAAACAAGTTTCATTCTGCTTGTGTAATTATGGAGAATAAATTTGTGCTGTTGATTTCAGGTAATCAGCTTAAGATACCTTACCCTGTTTATCCGCTTGGTGTTTCTTACTTGGCAACCTATCTGCGGAAAAATCTCCCCGAATACAAGGTCGCAATTTTTGATTTCAATCTGAATTCTTTCGATGATTTAGCGGCTGTTCTCAAAGAGAAACAACCTGCATTGGTTGGTATTTCCATGAGAAACATTGACAATGTTAATGTTTTCGACACGCAAAACTTCATTAACTATTACCGCACCATTATTGAATATGTTAGAAGCAATTCCAAAGCTAAAATTGTGATGGGAGGTTCGGGATATTCTATTTTCCCGGAGAAACTATTTGAGTTTTTACAACCTGATTTCGGAATAAAAGGCGAAGGAGAGGAATCGATGTTGAAGCTTTTAAAATCAATAGAATCAGGAAGTGCCGTTGATACTATTGAGGGATTAGTTTATTCTTCTTCCGAAGGAATTAAAGCAAACAACAGAACAAACTATTCAAAACATTTACATCTGGAGTTTGAACCGGAACTGATACCGTATTATTGGCACAATAGCGGAATGCTTAATATTCAAACCAAACGAGGATGCCCGTATTCATGCGACTATTGCAGTTATCCGTTTATTGAAGGCAAATTGACGCGTAACTTGGATGCTGATTTTGTAGTTGATAATCTAAAGAAAATGAAAACCGATTACGGTATCGATTACGTTTTCTTTACTGATTCTGTTTTTAATATTTCCAATAATTACAATATCGACCTTGCCGAAAAAATAATAAATAGCGGTGTAAATATCCGATGGGGCGGCTATTTTACTCCTTTTAATTTAAGTAAAGAGCATCTGAAATTATTCAAGGCATCGGGACTCACCCATATTGAATTTGGTACTGACAGCCTTTCGGAAGTGATGCTACAGAATTTCAATAAGAATTTCACTATGAAAGATGTTTTTGAGGTTTCAGATAATTGCCATCATCTGGAAATTAATTTCGCTCATTTTTTAATTCTTGCCGGTAGCAAGGAAACGAAAGCCACGATAATTGAAACCATGGAGAATACGAAAAAAATTCCTCCAACAGTTTTTTTTCCAACCATGGGAACACGAATTTACCCTGGAACACAGTTATGTGAACGTGCGATTGCCGAAGGAATGATAAAAAATGAATACGATTTGATGGAATCGGTTTATTACATTTCCGACCAAGTGAGCCAGGATGAAATAAAGAATGAAGCACTGAAAACCGGAAGAAAGTTTGTATTTATGGATGAAGACCTTGGACCAATAATGAAAAAAATGCGTGCGAAAGGTTTGAAAGGTCCATTGTGGGAATATCTTATAAGGTAGAGCAGTAAGATATTCTATATTTCCGTTAGCGTTCCGCTACGCTTGCTTTTACAGGCATCTTGCCTATTTGTATGTTTTCCATTGTCTTTGTATTACAAACACATCTAATAAACTTTTTCCGCCATTGTTGGTCTTATGACCAACAAATTTTATTTTGTAAATATAGCTTTTAATCCTTCCCCTTTTTACAATCATTTGCAGGCATTTTTTCTGTTTTTTCTGTTTTTTTCATTTTTAGTTAATTTAATTTATATTGAATATCAGCGTTTTAATGTAAAATAAT
>CAIRRW010000040.1 GCA_903881065.1 uncultured Bacteroidota bacterium | reverse complement strand
CATTTCTCTTAAATACACAAGTATTACTAAGGTAGTAGATTAACTTTAGAGGAGTAACAATAAGCTTTAAAAGTCTCGAACCATTAGGTTCGGGACTTTTTGCGTTGGTATGAAAAATTAGTGGAGAACTATACAATACCAACTGCGCCGTATTGTAGGGGAAATCCTTTTTATTTTTTCTTCAAAAATAGAAAGATTGGAATACTTCGACAAGCTCAGTATAGGCTCCAGCCGGGACGAACTTGATGTTATGCAGGATGATGATTCGCCCAAAAAAATTTTAATCAAACAATCTCTTTCATTTCCGTAGAGAAGAATAAAGTTTCCAAACCAATAATTAACTTTAATTCACGTTCTATATTACTTCGCCAAAGGCAAATTACTATCTTTGCGCCCATGCAGGAAACGATTTTAATTCTCGATTTTGGTTCGCAATACACCCAGTTAATAGCACGCAGAGTAAGAGAACTCAATGTGTATTGTGAAATACATCCCTACAATAAAATACCTGAAATAACCAAACACATTAAAGGTGTAATACTTTCGGGCAGTCCCTTTTCGGTTCGTAATCCTGATGCTCCCAACCCTGATTTGTCAGCATTTAAAGGTAAGTTGCCATTACTTGGGGTATGCTATGGCGCACAGCTGATGGCTCATAAATTCGGCGGCGAAGTACAGGCTTCAGAGCACAGAGAATACGGCAGAGCCAATCTTTCGTATGTAAATACAGCCAATCCGTTATTCAAAAACATAAGCAATAATTCGCAGGTATGGATGAGCCATGCCGATACCATTACCCGAATACCCGACAATTATGAGATAATTTCTTCTACCAGAGATGTAAAATATGCTGGCTATCAAATACTAGGTGAGCAAACGTACGGTATTCAGTTTCATCCTGAAGTATATCATTCACTCGAAGGTGAGATTTTATTGAAGAATTTTGTAGTCAATATTTGCCATTGCAGTCAAAACTGGACGGCTGATTCATTTGTTGAAACCACAGTAGCCGACTTGAAACAGAAGCTCGGAAATGATAAAGTGGTATTGGGTTTGAGTGGCGGAGTAGATTCGTCAGTAGCTGCTGTATTGCTGCATAAAGCAATTGGTAAGAATCTCTATTGCATTTTTGTTGATAATGGTTTGCTCCGCAAAGATGAATTTGAATCGGTACTCGATTCATATAAACACATGGGCTTGAATGTGAAAGGCGTAAATGCAAAAGACCTTTTTTATTCAGCATTGGCTGGTGTTACCGATCCGGAGAAAAAACGAAAGGCAATAGGTAAAATATTTATAGATGTATTTGATACCGAATCGAAACGGATAGAAGATGTAAAGTGGCTGGCGCAAGGTACCATCTATCCTGATATTATAGAATCTATTTCTGTTAAAGGACCTTCTGCAACTATCAAATCTCATCATAATGTAGGAGGTTTGCCCGATTATATGAAGCTGAAAGTAGTGGAGCCGCTTAAAACATTATTCAAAGATGAGGTGCGTAGAGTAGGTAAGACGTTGAATATTGATGATGCAATATTGAGCCGCCATCCATTCCCGGGTCCGGGTTTGGCTATTCGTATTCTTGGTGATATTACAGCTGAAAAAGTACGTATCATTCAGGAAGTAGATGCCATTTTTATCAATAATTTAAAGGCAGATAATTTATATAAAGAGGTATGGCAGGCAGGTGCAATCTTCCTTCCGGTGCAATCGGTTGGTGTGATGGGAGATGAGCGGACATATGAAAATGCGGTAGCTTTGCGTGCAGTTACCAGCACTGATGGTATGACAGCAGACTGGTGTCATTTGCCGTATGAATTTCTTGGAAAGGTATCCAACGAAATAATAAATAAAGTAAAGGGCATTAATCGCGTAGTGTATGATATTAGCTCAAAACCACCTGCTACTATTGAGTGGGAATAAGCGAGGAATTATGAATTATAAATTGAGAATTAATAACCTTTTGTTTCATTGTCAATTATCAATTGTCAATTTTACATTAATCTTATTGTTGATTACGGCATCTTCCGTTGCCCAAAAGAAAGACGATATAGAAGGTAAGAGTAAAAAGACAGAAGTAATTGCCGGTGTAAAATATTATATACATACAGTTGAAAGAGGACAAACTTTGTTTGCCATTGCCAAAATTTACGGACGAACCGTAAATGATATTGTAATCGAAAACCCTGAATCTATTGATGGAATAAAACCCGGGCAGGAATTAAAGATTCCTTTTGATAAAGTAAAACCCAAGGAAGAAGTTTTGAAATCAAAAGAAGTTTCATCTGTCGATTCTTCTAAATTCATATTTCATAAAGTAGAAAAGGGACAGACTTTATATTCTATTTCAAAACAATATAAAGTAAGCGAAGACAAAATAAAAGCAGCTAACACAGATATAAATGACGGCATAAAAATAGGGCAGACGCTGAAGGTTCCACACGAAAAGCAGAAAGCTGAGCCGGTAACGAAGGAAAAAGAAACTGTTGTTGTAAAAGAAAAATCAACGGCAGATAAAAAGGATAAGAAGGAAAACAAAACAACTGCGAAAACAGAAGAGCATACAACAGGTAAGGTGCAGTTGGCTGAAGAAAAACCAAAAGAAATAAAGAAAGATACCATTGTTCCTTCCATATATAAAACCAAATTGAAAGATGAATACAATATTGCTTTCTTCCTGCCTTTTCATGCGGATGAAGCAAATGGTATTGATATTGATAAATTAATTAACGGTGATGAACAGTTGCAAAATAAAACAAATGTGGCGTTATCATTTTATGAAGGAGCAATGATAGCAATTGATTCACTCAAAAAACAAAAGCTGCATGCTAAAATATTTACTTATGATATTGACGATAAAGATTCGGCAAGTGTTGTAAATCTTCTTAAAAAACCCGAGCTTACTAAAATGGATTTAATGATTGGACCTTTGTATGGTTCAGGATTTATACCTGTTTCCAAGTTTGCCAAAGAAAATAATATTCCAATTATTTCTCCATTTATTCAGATAAATAAAATACTTTTTAATAACCCTTATGTATGTAAGGTAATACCGTCAACCACCCTTCAAGTGGAACAAATGGCACATTATGTGGTGGATTCATTCACCAGACAAAATATTATTCTGGTTGATAACAGTAATACGCGTGAATCGTCTTTCTTAAGCGCTTTTAAAACTACAGCAAATAAGAATCTGCTTTCAAAAGGATTCACATCTTCTGATTCTGTAAAACTTGCAAAAGGGTTAGGTGGTGTAGAAGCTATGTTGAGCGCCACAAAAACAAATGTTGTTGTATTACCATCTACCAATCAATCGTATGTTACCGAATTTGTAAGAGGGTTGAGAGGCAAACGAGAAAAGTTCAAAATTGTTTTATTTGGTTTGCAAAGTTGGACTACCTATGATAATCTTGATTTTGAATATTTGAATGATTTGTCATTGCACATGGCAGCAAACACATTTATTGATTACTCAAATCCAGCAACTGAGAACTTTATTACAAAATATAGAAATGTTTATAAAACGGAGCCTGAAATGTATGTTTATCAAGGTTTCGACATATGTTATTATTTTGTTTCTGAATTACAAAAGTATGGAACAGGCTTTCTGAAAAATATCTCTGCAAATAAATTTCAAGGAATCGAAACAAATTACAGTTTCAAACAATTTCCATCCGATAGCGGTTTCGAAAACAACTATGTTCATATTCTGAAATATCAGGATTATAAATTGATTAAAGCCAATTAAGTTTCCATTATTTTATTATTGGTTTTGTGTTTTTACATAACGTAAAACAAAAGCCAAAACAAAAATTAATGTCGCTTTAGTAGAATATAGGAAAAAACTAAGTAATAGTTTGACGACTGAATGTTTTTTGACCTATATTTACCGTTGGAAAATAGGGAACAAGATGTTTTTATACCTGTTAACAAATAACAAAACATAATTCGATATGATAAATAATAACATTAAAAATCTTAGCGGTAAGCTGCTAGTGTATTCTCTAGCAGCGTTTACTCTTTTCAGTTGTAACTCGGGCTCTTCCGATAAAGCAAAAGAAACAACAGATTCAATTCCTTCAGCTGAAAAGAAAGCAGAAAAGAAACCAAATTTGTTCTACGCCTTGCCTTCTCCAATTCAACTTGGGCTTTTGTTGCAAAAAGCGGGTGCTACCTTCAATAAAAACACGCTCAATCCTTTGAGTAATATCACTACTTATACTTCACCTAATTCTAAAGCGTTAAACCTTGGTATATATGGTGCAGATTTAAGTTATGCTGCTGTTTTCAATCAATCACAGGATACGAAATTGTATCTGAATAGTTCAAAAAAATTAGCTGATGAATTAGGTATTAACAATAGTTTTTCAGCTGATATGATGAAGAGAATGGATAAAAATGAAGGGGTAAAAGATTCGACTCTTCAGATTATTTCCGAAGTATTCCTGAATGCCAATGAGTCATTAAAAGCAAATAAACAAGGCGATATTTCTTTGGAGGTGATTGCTGGAGGATTTATTGAAGGCATGTATATTGGAGTATCATCAGTAAAAACGGCAAAGGATAAAGAGGTTATTTATAAACGTATTGCTGAATTAAAAGGACCATTATCTAATTTAGTATTATTGCTTAGCAAAGAAGAAAATGCTGGAGTTAACAGTATTATTGATGATCTAAAAAGCATACTTGCTATTTATGGCGAATCAGCCGCTGCTTCAGCCGCTGTTACCGCATCAGCTGATACAACTAAAAAGACATTGACTATTGGAGGAGGAAAATCAAATAACACATTGTCGAAAGAACAGATTGAAAAAATTACTGCTCAAGTAACCTCTGTTAGAACGAAAGTAATTAAACCATAATTTTAAATAAGAATTATATGAAAAATATTTTTAAAATATTGATTTTAGTATTAGCAGTTAATACTTATAGTTACGGACAATGTGATTTCTTCAGTAAAAGAAGTTCATTAGGAAGATTGAAGCCTTATATGAATATACAGCAATCGTTTAATACTGTGCTATTAAACGATGATAAAACACAAATTAAAGGTACATTTTATTTTGGTGAGGATTATCGTTTATTAGTTACTGCAGAAGAGCAGTTGGGTAAAATTCAGTTAAATATTAAAGATAAAGATGATAAAATCCTATTTACTACCAAAGGGTATGGCACTATTATGTGGGACTTTAATTTGGAGAATATGCAGGATTTAACATTGGAAATAATTACCCCCCCAGCTCCCGCTACTCAAAAAATGGATAAAAGCGGTTGTGTTTCAGTTATCATCGGATTTAAATAGAGAAGATTATAATCTGAATTGCAATTAAAATAGTATTGAATGAATTATAAAAGCCCTCTATATGGAGGGCTTTTTAATGTTAAAATCTAATTCTAATTTTGTTATTAAATTAATTGAAATGCGAGTATCAATAAAGGCTTATTTAGTTCTATTAATAAGTTTACTTACTATCAATTCAACTTATGTTGAAGCACAAACTCAACTGTGGGGATTGACTAGCGGAGGAGGAATAAATAACTCAGGAATATTATTCAATACTGACAGTATTGGCGATAATATTTCTATACAATACAATTTCTTACAACATCCAGGCAAGAAGCCGCTGTTCTCAGGTATTATGCAAGCGTCCGACAGTATGTTATATGGTATGACCTATTTGGGAGGAGCAAATAATTTTGGAGTACTATTTCAATACAATCCTGTTACATCATCTTATAAAGTAAAATTTGATTTCGACAGTATTAATGGGAGCAAGGCATTGGGTTCGTTATTGCAGGCTAATAACGGATTGATTTATGGCTTGGCATATAAAGGTGGATTAAATGATAAAGGTGTATTGTTTGTATATAATCCTGTTACTTCCACCTATACTAAAAAATTTGATTTTAGTGCCTTAAATGGTTGTTATCCTCATGGATCATTAATTCAGGCAAATAATGGTAAACTATATGGGGTAGCTGTGCAGGGAGGAATCAATGATAAAGGAGTTATCTTTCAATATGACCCCGTTACTTCCATCTTTACCAAAAAGATGGATTTTGATAGCGTAATAGGAGCAAACCCTGCCGGTTCGTTAATGCTGGTTTCCGACAGTTTAATATTCGGATTGACTGCACATGGTGGAATATATAATAAGGGTGTTCTATTTCAATACAATATCAATTCCGGCATTTATTCAAAAAAGGTTGATTTCGATGGAGCATTATTAGGCAATTCACCACTCGGTTATTTGATTCAAGGTGCTAACGGAATGCTTTATGGAATGACCAATAGAGGAGGTGCAAATGATATGGGTGTATTGTTTAAATATAATTTAGCATCTGCAAGTTGTACTAAAGCGATTGATTTTGACAGTATAAACGGCAGCTATCCTGCTGGTTCACTTATGCTGGCAATTGATGGGATGATATATGGAATGACAGAAATGGGAGGTGCAAATGATTGGGGCATACTTTTTCAGTACAATCCTTCTACATCAGTTATTACCAATAAGCTTGATTTTGCAGGTACTTCCACTGGCGGTTCTCCTTATGGAACATTAATGCAAGCGTTTGACGGAAATTTTTATGGGATGACAAACATAGGCGGTTACAATGGTTTGGGTGTTTTGTTTCAATACAATCCTGTTACCGCAGTATATAATAAGCAATTTGATTTCGGGGCTAACAATGGAAGATATCCCGTTGGGTCATTGATGTATGCAACTGATGGCAATATTTACGGGCTTACATCAGAAGGTGGCGCTTTTGATTTAGGTACATTGTTCGAATACAATCCGGTAACATTT
>CAIRRW010000039.1 GCA_903881065.1 uncultured Bacteroidota bacterium | reverse complement strand
CCATGACAGGCACCAGTTCCGATTTAGAAGCTTCCAAAAAAGACCCATTGCAAAGAGGTGAAGCATTAAACAAAAAGTTGAAAAAGTGTATTAAAGATTTTATTTCGTTCGCTCAGTAACAACTTAATATTATCGCATCCTGCTCCGATACCGTTACCGATGATGCCTTGCTTTTTAATTTGGTGCTGGTTAGTAAAACTCCAACGCAAATTCATCCTCAAATAGTAGAAAAATGCAATGCCTTGTTTACTTTGCTTGGCGGCAGCAAAATTAGGTTTAAATGCCGCAGCACTACTGATGCCAAACGGGCATCACTTGCAGCCGGTACCGATGCGGTAGAAATAGTATATTTAATTGGTGATGCGAATACTAAAGCACCATCAGCTGATGAAATAGGTAACGGAAAACTGTTTTCGAAAGCAGCTTTTATACTTAGTCTTGGTACTGCCAGCGTGGGCAAAGTGCTTTACATTTATTTTCGCTGGACTAATATTAAACATCAGGAAGTACCAAGCCAATGGAGCGAATTACAGATAATTCCCTTTGTATAATCAGCAAAATAGGTTATAGGAAACAGAAAAAAAGTACAAAGCCAAGGTAAGTAGTAAACAAAAAAATCCCTGATTTAATTTCTTAAATCAGGGATTTTTAATCACAACAAATTTTAACAAAAGAAAAATATGGTAGAGGTACTTTTAATGTTGGTTAGGTAAATTAGCTGTGAGCAACGGTATGCGAATGATGATGACCATGATGTTTATAGTAAGGGTCGTGGGTCGAATGTTTTACCGAATTATTCAAATGACGTCTTCTAACCATTTCTTCCTTAGCAATTCGGCGTTTTTTGGCAGATACTGTACTTACCCAAGCCACTGCCATCACCAGAATAAAACCAAATACCATACCTAAGTAGCTCAATTTTTCTTCTCTTGTCAATTCAGCCCCTATTGCTTTTACATTCCTTTTTGCATTATCCAAACTTGGGCCATCATTTTGCGCCGATGCAGAGTAAGAAAAAAGGATAATGTTTGAAATTAATAACGCTCCCGACCTAAGTATTGTATGGCTGAGATTTCTACCGTTTAAATTGAGATTTGTTTTCATGTTTAAAATGTTTAATTTCTTATTATTAAAGTATTATTTCAAGTTTATTAGCAACCAATCATATCATTTATTAGATTAATGTTTTTTATTGCTTCTTGTAATTCAGACGTAGGGATTATTAAAAAGGTTGCATGGTTGCATAAAGATTTTATATTATTTTAACAATGGATAGGATTACAAATTTGTGATAAAACTAATGGACCTATTGTAAATACTAAGTTGCACTGGTTTTTTACTCAGGTGCCCGACAAAATTAAACTGACAAAAATCATATTTAAACTATAGAAAACAGAAGTAGTGTGTATAATCATTTGATATTAATCTTTAGTACGCTACCTTTGTCTGATTAGTAATGCAGTGTAAATTTAACATCACCATAAATCAATAAAAAAATGAGAATTAAAACATTAACCAGCGCATTAAGTTTGGTAGTACTTTACTTGTTAAATACTACCGCCTTTGCACAGCAGCCTTATGCTACGCCACCAACTCCGTCGTCCAAACATATCATGAAAGAGGATTCGGCAGCCATAAATGCACTTGCCATGTATCCTTCCAACATTAGATTGAATATTTTTGAAGCCTGCGAATATCCTGCAGCTATTGTTAACATTGCCAGTCTTCAGAAAACTACGAGCACCAACTTCGCTAATCTTATTGGCGACTATTCCAAGGACGAACAGGAAGATTTTTGGGATTTAAGCCGTTACCCTGATTTAATTACTTACTTGGTTAGAGGAGGAAAAAAGTCGAGAGAAGAGCTGAATAACTACCTTAATACTTACCCTGAGAACATTCGCCAAACAGCTATACATAATGAACGGGAACATTTTCAAATTCTAAAGCGAATGGACGACATTCAAATGGAAACCAATATGCAGTTCGAACAGATTTTAGCAGATTATTCACGCGGAACTCAGGATGCTTTGAGAGTGCTTATTCAGTATCCTGAAATTATTAATCTGTTGAACGACCATCTGAATATGACAGTTCGTGTAGGTGACCATTACCGCCGCGATCCGCAAGGTGTTATTGCCTGGGTAGATGGTATTAACCTTGCCGAAGCGAGGCAAAATGCTGAAGATGCAGTTCAGTGGAAAAAAACAATTGAAGAAAACCCTGATGCAGCAGCTGATATGAAGAGTGCTTCTAATGAATATTCTCAGGAAAACGGATATTCTGAAGATGAAATACATGCATCGCCAGCTCCTGATTATGTCACTAATTATAACTGTACTCCATATTCATATTGGTTTGGTTATCCTACCTGGTATCCATATAGCTATTGGTATCCGTATCCATTTTGGTTCGATTGTGGATTCTATTATGATGCATTCGGTAATATGGTAGTTTTTGGAGCACCTTCATTTTACTTCACCAATTGGTTTTTCTATCATCCCGAACATTGCCATCATCATCCGCATTTAGGTGATGTATACGTTAATCATTATTACGGGCACCGAAGAACATTAACAGGAAATGGCAGAGTGGTGAGCGGCTGGGTACGTGATAATCGTAAGTATTTACCTGCTGATTTCAGAACTAATAAAACTAATAGAGTAGAGGTAATAAGGCAGGTAGGGCAGATGAATGAAGAGGCTCGCAAACAGCAAGGAGGTAAGCCTCTTTCAGCTGAAGCACGCGATCAGTATTTCCAGAAAAATAATAACAAATATCCTTCTTTAAATAGTAAAGAACAACCAAAAACGGATGGTGCAGCACGCCCGGAAAACAATCCGGAAATACTACCTAAACCGGAAAGTCAGCCTCATATAAAAATTGACAGGTCGACACCAATAGTACCTACTCGTCCTCAGGTGCCTCCTACACCAGTTGTAAGGCCAAATACGGAACAGACACAGCCACGAAACAATAATAATTTTAATAATATCCATGATGCCCAGGAGTATCATAGGAATAATTGGGAACAGGCACAGCCATCACCAAGTCAGCAATCACAGCCTGCTCCTCGCCCTTCAGCACCATCAAGGTCGGCACCTTCAAGTCGCCCCTCAGGTGGTGGAGGCAGGAAATAAAGAATCGGAGTTTATTTAAAAGAGAAAGGGTTTGAAAACATTCAAACCCTTTCTCTTTTTCAATTGATTATATAGTACGAGGTAATACTTTAAACTTGACGTTATGTTCTTTGCAAATCAATTTTGCAACATCTCGCCCTGTTTTTATAGCAATGGGCAATCCTCCACCTGGTTGATTCCAATGGCTCGAATAATAGAAGTTTTTAATTCCAGGTAATTTAAACCCAACAGGCGATTTAGCTAATAGGTTCTTCCCTGGCAACCAGCCTTGAGTACTTCCTTTCCAATTTCCTGTATATCGTTGAAATGTAGCTGGGGTGGCAACATCTATAACTTCAATTTTATCTTTAATATCACCTAACCGCTCATCAAGCAAATCAATAACTTTGATGGTAAATTCTGTTTTAGCAGTTCTATATTTAGGTCTGTCATCCTTTCTGGCATCAATCCAAAAATCCTGATTAGTTGTGTAAAAACTCACAGTTACAGCAGTTTTACCCTCTGGTGCCAACGAACTATCATAATTGTATACATGAACTTCGAAGCGATTATATTCTGTTCCATCCGGAGAAATCAATGGTTCCTTCAATGGAATTCTGGAAAAGTGAGGAACATCTGATAAATCTTTTGCAATACCAAAACAGAATTGCATAACAGAATAGAATACTTTTAAACTTTTCTTGTTTTTTAAGTCCAGCATTTCATTCGTTACATATTTTCCATCCAAGGCATCAAACACCGTAAAATTCCAATCTGCTGCAGAAATAGTAATGTCAGAGAAATGCTGAATGTTGTTCCTTACCAATACTCCATTAGCAATTCCATTTTCAGTAAGTATTTTTTTTACCGGAGTATTATAATGTATTGTTCCTCCTAAGTTCAAATAAGTTTGTTCTATCTTTTTAGCAAACTCCATCGAACCTCCTATCGGGTAACCAGCGCTCTTTTTATCAAATACAGACAAAGGCAAAGTTAAAACCATCATATTTACTTCGTCGCCATCATATAACAATTCGAAACTCTCTTTCAGGAATGGATTCTTGAATTTCTTTGAATAAGTAAAGTTGGTATAATTTTTTATTTTCAGAAACCAATAAAGAAATTCAAGATATCTGGTCATTTTTATACCTCTTAATATGGATTTGAAAAGTGGCAAATCATCTAATATAGGGGGCAAATCGAACTTTTGCATTACCCGAATTGGTTTTATGAATTCCTTAATTGCTTTGGTGTCTTCGGGAGCAATATCTATCATATATTCCTCTAACTTTGAAAGGTTGGTATATAGATAAAATGTTTTATCACCGTACTTATTAGTATTATTTTTCAGGCCAACTTCCATTCGAATATCATGATTATGAAATTTAATCTTTTTCATATCAAGTATTTCGTTCCATATTTTATAAAAGGAAGAGCCGGAATCACTTCCCAAAATCCAATGAGCACAACTGTCAAAAATATATTCACCTTTTTTCCAACTCGTACAAAGTCCACCGGGAATAGAATGTTTTTCGAAAATATGAGTTTCAAACCCATTCATCTGCAAGTAAATACCTGCAGTCATCCCTGATACGCCACTTCCGATTATATTGATTTTCATTGTTGCCTGATTAACTAATCGTTCAAAGATAAATAAATTAAAAGATGGAAGGTGTTTTCATTTTTTGAGAAGGAAATAAATTTATAAAACATGAAATACTTATTTGGATTGATATTAAACTAGGCTCAGTAAAGAAAAAGTTATTAACAAGTGTTGCTTTTAATCAATATTATATAAACATTTGCACATTATCAAATCGAAGATTAATTAAATAAAAAAAAGATGGAAGAAGGAAATGGAAAAAATGATTTTGGAAGAGAAGAAATTTATTCTAAAGTTGTAAAAGCTGGGAAACGAACTTATTTTTTGGATGTAAAAGCTACCAAAAAAAATGAGTATTATTTAACAGTTACAGAAAGCAAAAAACGAATGGATGAGGATGGTAAGTTCTTTTTTGAAAAGCATAAAATATTTTTATATCGCGAAGATTTTGATAAATTTACT
>CAIRRW010000038.1 GCA_903881065.1 uncultured Bacteroidota bacterium | reverse complement strand
TTAAAAAATCCGTTCTCATCCGAAGTATATTTTTCATCTCTCACATATTCATAAGCACGGGTTATATAATTATATTTCTGATAATACAACTGTGCTGCAACACCTTTCAATGGCGCACCGGTAATGCGATGCTGAACATAAAAATCATAACTGCCGTTCGTCATTCTTCTGTTAACATAACTTATGTTTGAAGCCCACGTTGCCGCATACGCTACTCCATTGTTTTTATAAGCAAAGTTTTTATCACTGCCCATCAAAATTATATAATGACCGAGTGGCAGCTCCGGGATTTTAATTTCTGTAGTATGTGTCTGGTAATCCCCGTCGTCAGGCAGTTCCACAGTCCATTCTTTCAACGCATTTAATTTTAAATACTGCTTTATTAAATCTTCACCATAATATCTTTCCACCGATTTATTGTATTTATCCACATCCATTTCAGCAATGCGAACATATACTGTTTTCATATTTTTATAAGTTACCAATGCACGAAAAGGTTGATTCGGAATGTTTACTTTTTCTGTAACAAAATCTACGGAATGCTCTGTAATTTGAGCTTTCAGCAACGCACAATTCTTTGCTCCGTCACTGTCAGGAAACTTTTTTATAGTCGCTTCGCAAAGTTCCAGTGCTGTTTTTTTATACCCTTTATTTTCTTCTGATTGCTGCGGATTATATTTATTTCCTTTTGCCAGATATTCTTTTGCAATATCATAACTTACATCGGCAGAAGCTGCGCTCAACGCATGTTTCCTCTCCAGATTTTGCAAAGCAAGTAAATACAAACTGTCTTTTATTGTTGATGTAGAACTTGTTTTCACAAACCGCAAACGTTTTAAATCAACATCAATTAATGCCTGCGGATTTTGGTCTGTATTATGAAATCGAATTAAATCCTGCATTATTTTTATTGCATAATACTTAGGCGATAACGAATCTCTGGATTCAATTTTCAGCTTCGCAAAATCATTGGCATCCCAGAAATAACTATCCGAAGCAAGTTCAAATTTATAGGTTGGCTGCACAATATCCGGCTCTTCATTCATCAGAAAATCAACTGCACGGTGCGCCAGAAAATCATATAAAGTGGGGCGGAAATTGCGTGAGTTGGTTTGTTTTATCAGAACTTCATCATAAATATTTAAAGGCGTTTGTTTCAAGCTGTCAACCTTTTCCAGCGATGCTGTATAGTTTTTCAGCACCTGCGTAAACAACGATTTTAAATCCCAGGTAGCTATATCTTTATTATCGAAGTTGACGGTAGTTGTCCGGTTATAAAACTGGTATCTGTGATTCGAATAATATCCCCAATAAGTTTCAGCAAGTATCGATTGAAGCACCGGTTTCAGCGGATACCTGGCACCTTTCAATTCTTCCGTCAATTTATTTATTGAGTTTTCCGCCGAATAATCTTCTACATATTGTTCCAGTTTCATCCGATGAATAATGGCTTTTACAAATTGCGGAGCATTATTTTCGGCTTTCGCCTGAGCATATATTCCATTTACTACAAGCAATGCCGACTTCGTCAACCCTTTATTCGACAGGCTGTCCACCTTTTTCCATTCTTTCGAATAAGTGCTTCCTTTCGGGAAAACCAATAACGATGTTTTCAAATTTCCTTTGAAACCCATTACACTTATTGCTCCTATTATGCTTGCAATGGCAATTATCGCGGTGAAGATTACTTTTTTCTTTTTCATAATGAGATAAATAATTAGTTAAAAAAACATGACATTTTATACTTTCAAACTTTAAACTAACTTTAAGATGCAAGTTAAATCAAAATTCCATAACGCAGGTAGAAAGATTTATTAAAATGTTCTTAATCAAGCATAAAAGGTAAACGAATAATTAAGGTACTCTGCTTGTAAAAAATAATAGTTAGGTAATCCGTTAAGTTTTTCTACTTTTGCCTTTATAAAAAATTAAATAAACAAAATGAAAAGAGCCCTTACAATAGTTACAATTATTAACATTTCCATTTCGGCTATGCTAGCTCAAACTCAACTACCAAATGTTGGATTTGAAACTTGGACAGGCTCAGGAACATCAGTTGAACCTACAAATTATCACTCTAATATGACAGGTACCGGATGGGCTTCATCGGGTGGTCAGACATGTTTTAAAGTTTCAACAGGAGTGCATTCAGGAAGTTATTGTGCACAAATAACAACTGAGTCTTTTATTGGTCAGGCGGTTAATGGAGCATTGACCTCTGGAATGGTTAATGCGCCTTCTACTAACAAATCCGAAGGTTATATTGGAACAATAAACAACACTACTTCATCTCCTGTGAATCATATAGCATTTACAGCACGCCCTGATAGTTTGGTAGGCTGGTATAAATACACACAGTCGACCTCTACTGGTGGTACCGGAGGGGCAAACGAAGTTGCAAAAGTACGCGCAGTATTACACAAAGGAAATTATTACGATCCTGAAACTCCTGTGAATGGAAATCACCCCGATTCATCGGCAAATAAAATAGGAGATGCTTTATTTTTGTCACCAGCAGCAAATGTAACCACCTGGACTCGTTTTAGTGTTCCGTTTACTTATGTTTCATCGGCAACACCGCAATACGTTATGATTAACTGCACTCCGTCCTATAATCAGGTAACAACTGTAGCAGGAAGTACCTTATATCTTGATGATATAAGTGTAGTTTATCGTTCGGGCGTTGGAATCCAGAGCCCGGAAGCTGTGGCTCAAAATATTAAATTATATGTATTTGATAAGATAATGTATGTTGATTTTTTAAATAGAGAAGAACAAGAATCTAGTATAGCTGTGTATGATTTAACTGGCAAATTGGTTTCTGAAAACAAATTATCGAACAATAAGATAAATACCATTAGTCTTAATCAATTAAATTCTGGATTGTATTTGTATCAGTTAAAAGGAAACAATTTTCAAAAGACTGGTAAATTATTAATCAACTAATATTAAAAAGTATAATGAGAAACCCTGAACATATTTGTCAGGGTTTTTTGTTTATAATAAAACATGAATCCCCGTTTATTAATTGCTGTTTTATTTAGTTTTAGTTTTATTAATTCATCATTTGCTCAGCAAACAGGTGTATTGAGAGGGAAAGTAATAGATGCTTCCAATAAGGAATTATTACCAGGGGCTTCAGTAGTTTTATTGTCGAATATTACAAAAGGTGCTGTAACAGATATACAGGGGAACTATTCAATGGTGCTAGATACAGGCTATTGCAGATTATATAGTACTTATATAGGTTATGTAAATGATACTTTTACAGTGCATATTACTGCCAATGCCATCACCGAGAAAAATATTTTAATACAGCCTGCTTCCAAATTCCTTGAAACAGTTGTGGTATCATCCGGCAAGTTCGACCAGAAGCTGGAAGAACTTACAGTATCCATGGAAGTAATACGGCCGCAACTGATAGAAAATAAAAACACTATGAGTATTGAAACAGTGCTGGAACAGGTGCCAGGACTGACGATAATAGACAACGACCCGCAGATACGAGGCGGCAGCGGTTTTACATTTGGTGTTGGCAGCAGAGTTGCAATTGTTATGGACGGAATTCCACTGTTGAGTGGTGATGCAGGACGACCTGAATGGAATTACATTCCGGTGGAGAACATAGAACAGATTGAAGTAATAAAAGGAGCATCGTCGGTATTATACGGCAGCAGTGCTATTAATGGTGTAATAAATATACGCACGGCATATCCTACGAGCACTCCGAAAACAACAATTAATTATTCAATAGGCATGTACAGCAAACCGGATAGTGCTTCTCAGGATTGGTATGGCAAAACAGCTCCGATATTCACGAATCTTAATTTCTCGCACTCCGAAATCATTGGAAAGAACTTGGATTTTGTAGTGGGTGGAAATTTGGATATGGATCAAGGATACATCGCTCCTCCTCCTGCTCAATTGCCTATTCCTGCTTTTGCAAAAACACAGATAGATACCATACTTCCCTTTAACAAACAGGATATGATGAAGCAAAGAGCTCGTCTGAACTTTAACTTGAGGTATAGAAGCAAGAAATTTCCAGGGTTAAATTTTGGAATTAATGGCAATGGAATGGTAAATAAAACAAATATGGTATTGGCTTGGTATGATGATGGGGCTGGATTGTACAGAGGTTATCCGGGAGCAGTATTTTTGGAGAACCAAAAGATATTTAACATTGATCCGTTTATTAAATTCTACACCGGCAATGGAGTAAGCCATAGCTTGGTAACCCGTATGTTCCATACGGATAATCAGATTACAGATAATCAAAGCAACAGTGGCACCATGTATTATGGCGAGTATCAGTTGCAGAGAGCATTTAAAAACATTGATTTTGTGTTTACCGGCGGGCTTGTTGGTAACTTATCCACTTCGCATGCACAGTTGTATACATCAAGCGGATCGCCGGATAATAAAATAGCAAATACTTCTGCATATATTCAAGTTGATAAAAAGATGTGGAAGATTTTAAATCTTTCCGGAGGATTGAGATATGAATATTTCAAGATGAATAACCTGCCGTCCACTGTGGCTCCAATATTCAGAGCAGGTGCAAGTTTGCAGGTACTCAAGGCTACCTTTGTAAGAATAAGTTATGGTCAGGGATTCAGGTATCCAACCATCACCGAGCGATATATTTCCACTACAGCTGGCATTTTCGGTGTGTACCCCAATCCTGATTTACAACCGGAGACAAGCCATAACTTTGAAGTAGGAATAAAACAAGGCTTCAGACTTTGGGGCTTGAAAGGATACCTTGATGTAGCCGGATTTTATCAACGATATAAAAATACCATTGAATATTTATTCGGAGTATGGGATCCTAAGCCTGCAGTTAGCTTTGGTTTTAAATTCCTGAATACAGGAGAATCGCAGGTGGAAGGTGCCGATATTTCGATAGCGTTAACTACTTCCGAAACTAATAAAAAGGTTGGCTTTACTGCTTTAATTGGGTACACATATGTAAATCCAATATCGCTTACTCCTGATTATGTTTACGGGAAGGATTTATCGCAGTTGAACGGTGGACAACCGCTTAGCTATAAAACTACAAGTATGGATACTACAGGTAACGTATTGAAGTATCGATTTAAACATATGTTTAAGGCTGATGGCGAGTTCAGGATATTTAATTTTACTATTGGCGCCAGTTACCGCTATTATAGTAAGATGCAAAACGTTGATCAGGCATTCCAGACAATTGAAACAGCTACGGCGGCAATTCCTTGGATTGAAGATATTAAAGTGCTTAATTTCTGGCAATCGCATAGCGGATACAGTATTTGGGACGGACGGATTGGCTGTAACATAAATAAGAAGATAAAAGTTTCGCTAATAGGCACCAATCTCTTTAATGTAGAATATTCGCTTCGTCCTCTCAAAATAGAATCGCCACGAACGATTGCTCTTCAATTATTGTTGAAGCTCTAGCAGCTAAATATTCAATCACTCTTCATTTTCACTTTATTTAGTTGATTTATAATAATCAACTTTTGGATTTTCTATCTGTTTCTCACTTCAACATTATTGAAAAGGATGTGTTTTCTGATATATTGGGTCTAAAAGTTAAACTCTTCAACGGAAGGAGCAAACTATTAAACGGACAAGATTTGAGTTAAAACCGGCTTAATTCTTATTATTTAGCAATTAGGCAACGAAAAATAGAATGTGGCTCCTTCATTCTCTTTGCCTTCTGCCCAAACTTTTCCGCCATGTTTGGTAATAATCCGGTGAACAATGGAAAGACCAACTCCCGTTCCTTCAAATTCCTTTGCAGTATGTAACCGTTGGAATACTCCAAAAAGTTTATCATAAAACTTCATATTAAAGCCAGCACCGTTGTCTTTGATATAAAATATTATTTCATTTTCTTTTAAATAAGAGCCAATCTCAATAATCTGTTGCTCCTTTTTATTGGAATATTTTACAGCATTTGAAATCAGATTAATAAACACCTGTTTAATAGTGCTTAAATCACCAAAAGCTTCCGGTAACTGTTCAATCTTTAATTCAATCTTGTTCTTATCATTAGGCTTTATTAATTCTGAACATACACTAGTTACAATTTCATTTAAATCAAGTTTTGTTTTTTGCAAACTTTGCTTTCCAATGTGTGAAAACATTAATAAATCATCAATCAACTGTGCCATTTTTTTAGAACTGTTAATTACAATATTCATGTATTGCTTTGCTTCATCGTCTAGATTGCAAACATATTTATCACGTAACAATTGTGCAAACCCATCTATGGAACGTAAAGGTGCCCGCAAATCATGGGATACAGAATAGGTAAAAGATTCCAACTCCGAAGTTCGTTCTTTTACTTTCTGTTCTAGTTCTTCATTCATTTTAAGTATATTTTGTTCTGCCTGCAACTGTGCGGTAACATCATTTGCCAATACTAGATATGCAATTCCATCCTCAAAAAGTACATTGCTCAATGTTATTTCCACATCAATTAAAGTCCCGTCCTTTTTCTGATGTTGCCAAATACCTGCATTATGATTCACATCTATTATTTTAAAATTAGAATCTAATAATTTAATCCTTTCTGCTTCGGGTATAATGTCCAATGTTGTAAGAGACAGCAATTCTGATCTGCTGTAACCATAGTGTTTTACAACAGCGTCGTTTACATCAAGAATAGCATGATTATTTCTATCTACAACAAACATTGGCATCGGGCTGTTCTCGAATAGATGTCTGTATTTCTTTTCGCTTTGTTCCAGTTTCTTTTCTGCTGTTACTCTGGCTGTTACTTCGTGCAGGTTTGTTATTACACCTTTTACGTTGGGGTCATTAAGCTTACTTACCGAAACTCCTTCAAGCCATTGGTGACTTCCATTTTTATGAAGTGCCTTTAATTCATACTTAACTGGTACTCCTGGATTTGCAATCACTTCCTGCATTTTCTTTTTATGATATTCTCTAAAGTCGGGATGAATAAGTTCGTAAATACCCTTTTGTTTCCTTTCCTCTTCAGTCCAACCTGTAATCATTTCATTTGCTGGGCTTCTGTATATGGTCTCCATTTTTTCGTTCATAAGCGAGGTCATACTATAATCATTCTCCACCAATGCTCTAAAGAGTTTTTCGTTTTGCTCGATTCTCCTTTCTGCTTCTTTTCTGGCA
>CAIRRW010000037.1 GCA_903881065.1 uncultured Bacteroidota bacterium | reverse complement strand
CTTGTCGTAAACAATAACTAAATAATACTCTGACTTCATATCTGAATCGTCAAAAAACGATTCGCCTGTTTTTATAGTTGTATTGTTATATGCTAACCTTCTTAAACTTTCCTCATTTGCAATAAGGTTTTCAAGTGTTTCATTATTATCAAAGGTTTTTCTTTTATAAGAGTTGTCAGCCAATTTGGTTGGCTGTTGCATTCTTATTGTCTGTGCTTTTATGTTTGCCACTTATTTAATCAATCGTGTAAGGCTTACTTTCTATAACATTATTTTCTCTGTCGGTAATAACAAGTATAGGTTGAAAGGTGTCCGCCTCCTGTTCATTTACTAATGCATACGCTAAAATATGAATTGTTTCGCCCTTTAGAAAATGTTTGGAAGCCGCACCATTTATCGTAACTTTTCCTTTCTGTTTGTTTCTTACTGCATAAGTAATTATGCGGTTGCCGTTTGTTTTATTGTTTACATGGACAAGTTCAAACTGTTTTATTCCCGATGCTTTTAACAATTCGTCAGGTAATGAAATACTGCCCGGATAATCAATATTACTTTCGGTAACTGTAACTTCTAGGATTTTTGCCTTTAAAATTTGAATCATCATCGTTTTTGAATGGTTCGTTTTGTACGCACGGTTTGTATAATTTCCACTGACGGTCAGACTTGCAATCAAAATCCAAAAGTAGTTTAAATTTGTGTATATGCAGAAAAAGAAATTAACCGAAAGCAGGAAGAGTCAAGTAAAGAGTTTTTTATGCTTTGTGTAGTGGTGAAGACACCACTTAATAATCGGCACGAGTGTAGACATTTCGCGCCAGCCGGCACACTCTGGAGGCGGGTGTTTTTTAAAGTAAGTAAAACTTAAAAACCACACTAAGTCCTTTCACACATGCCTACCCGACAGCTTAGCGCATACTGGTCAATTACTCATTCCTTAAACTATTGTAGTATCATTCAACTTCGTTCTGTAGCTTGAAAAAACCGATGATTTAGATATAAAACCAATGTATTTGTACTACCATTAATTATCGGAACATCATAAAAAAAACCGTTCAGGTTTTTCAATTGCCCTGAACGGTTATTGTTGTTTTTACTGTATTGGAAAACTTCTTACCTGCACAGGTAGTGTTTCTACCTGTATTGGAAAACTTCCTTCCTATACCGGAAAAGTTCTTTCCTGTATTGGAAATTTTTTTTCATGTACCGGAAAACTTCCTTCATGTACTGGAAAACTTCCTTCATGTACTGGAAAACATTTTTCCTGTACCGGAAAACTTCTTTCCTGTATTGGAAAACTATTTTCCAATACCTGTTCCAAGTCAAAAAACGGTGTTTTTAATGGTTTTTTATCTAGGAGCAAACGTCACCGCTTCCGATGGTTTGCTGAAGCCATAAGTATTTCCGCCTGTTACCCTTATAAAAACCTCAACCAGTTTTTTCAAGCCCGGTACAATCAGTTTTCGCGAACTGCCCGTTTCTACCACCAACGCCCAGGCGGCACCATCGCTGCTTGTTTCCACTTTATATCTATCAATAAAGTTTCCTGCCGGAATTTTCTCTATAAATATTTTAGCCGAATTAACCTCTTTACCATCCTCCACACGTTTTATTACCAATCTGTCCTTTGGTATAGTGTGATTTTCAGGTGCTTTGTCGGCTTGAAACCCGCTCAACAAAATTTCATCTTTGTCAACTGTTACGCTGCTAACGTAACCGGTAAGGTCTTTTAAATTTTTGTGAACCACTTTAGCCTGTTTTTCCATTGCAAGCCTTTTCTGGGTGCTTTTATCGCCATCATAAGCAATAATAAGCAATTTCAATTTCGAGTTTTCCTTTTCCAATGTCATCGTGTCAGGGCTGGGAGTTGCATAAATCGAAACATTACCATTTAAACCTACCACCACTAAATCGGCAAGGTCTCTTATTTGTTTTACTTGTTTTATGGTAACATACATTACCGCTACATATGTAATTTTCATATTTAATTTTATTTATAATGTTAATTAACTAGTTATAATCCGAATTCTATTTGGTGAATTCTAAATATCTCCCTCTCTCATTTTTTTCCTGTCGGTGTTTCTCCAATTAACATTATCCGATGTAGGGGTGGTAAACCCTCCTTACGCAGTGCTTAGTACACTTTTTATTTACCTATGATTTTATAAGTTATTTTTATTGTTTGTTTTTACTGCCTACTCTTTTCAGGATTTTCGGCTATTTCCTTTTGTATTGATTAATAGTGCTATTGCTACTAAATTTTATATTTAGTTCTACTAGGTTTCTTTTCGTTAAACTTTTGTTAACACATAGGCATATAGCTTATATTTTAAAAGTATATCATTCATAGAAGCTTTGCTTTTCACAGAGATTGGATATGTTTAGAAATTCATTTCTCTATTGTTCTACTTTTTAACTATGTTTCTAAGTGGTTATATTTTTCTATTCTAAAGTAAATCCTTTATAACCTG
>CAIRRW010000036.1 GCA_903881065.1 uncultured Bacteroidota bacterium | reverse complement strand
GGCAGATGCTGCAACAAACGAATATGGCATGATCTGCATTGCTGATATTATGAAAATGTTGGTCGAAAACAATTCAACTGCTCCTAATAATGTAATTGTAGTGTATCCTACATGGGATAAGGTAAATAAAAAGTTTGGAGTATTTTGCAGAGGAGCTAATCGTACTTTTACAGTTGCTCCTAAATTTAGTTTGAACATTGATGCTAAAGCTACTTATAATACTGCTATTTGGTGCCCTAGTATTTGCCCGAATTAATTTTTTGGCGAAGTTTAAATACAAATCGGTTTAAATACAAATTGGTTTAAATAGTTTGCCACCGCTTAAGAAATAAATAATAGTATTAAAACACATATTAATTTTGAAACAAATTAATATGTGTTTTTTTTCAAACCCAAAACTGTGAAGAGTAAATCAATAAATATCAGGTCGTACTCCCTACTGCTTTTAATTCTATTTGTTTTTGTGGTCGATGGATTAAAATCCCAAAACCCATTTATAAATAAATTAAAGCGGTTTACTGAATCAGGTGTCGTAAAAAAGGCGCAAATAGATAGCATTAACAAATCGGTTGACTCATTTGTGATTAATCAAGGCACAAATGAAAATATGCTTATCCAGATGTTTAAAATACAAAAGATGGCCGAGAATATTAATTATATTCAGGGGCAATCGGATGCGTTTCTCAATATTGCCCGCCATTATACACTTACTTTAAAAACGCCTTATGCCATGAAATATTATTTTCAGGCGCTGACGTTATGCAAGGACTTGAACGATACTTCTCGCCTTGCGAAAATTTCCATGAATATTGGTGTCATTTATTATTCTCAGAAAAATTACAAATCGGCTCTTCATTACTTTACTTCAGCATCTCGACTTTACAAACACTCTCAACAGATAAATAGGCAATCTCAATGTTATTATCTGATTGGGATTTCACATCGCGAATTGAATAATTTCGACTCTTCAAATTATTACTTTAATAAAGGAATAAAACTTAAATACATTATAAAAGATACGCAAGGGCTTAAAGAAAGCTATATGGAAAAGGCTATTCTGTTTGTCAAACATCAGCTTTCCGATTCTGCTTTGGCAATGGTAAACATGGCGGCTATGTTTTCCATCCAAACAAAAAATGACCACCCTTTTCTCACCAGAAAGTATAATGTGGAAGCGCAGGCTTTGATGTTGAAAAACAGAAATGAAGATGCCTATAAAATAGCTCAAATGTGTTTGAAAGAAGCAAAGCTGAACGCGGTTCCCCTGCCAACCATGGATGCTTATCTGTTATGCTTTCGTGCGGCTTCAAAAACAAATGACTATAAAAATGCATTTGAATTTCAGAGTAAATATTTGCTTTTAAAAGATTCATTATTCTCCACTGAAAAAGCAGAAGAAGTAAGCCGAATTGAAACAAATTTTGATATTAAAACAATTAAGAATGAAAAAGATTTGTTGGCAGAAAAAAACAAGCTTCATTCGAGATTAAATTATACGCTGCTCACAGGTATCCTTCTGTTGATTGTTGTTCTGTTGTTATTGTTAAATAGATACCGAATTAAACATAGAGCCAATATTTCCATTACCGAACAAAAAAATCTGGTGGACAAAAAGAATGTTGAAATAACCCATTCCATTAAATATGCAAAACGAATTCAAACAGCTATACTGCCTTCCGATAGATTAATAAAAGAATCATTGCCTGATTCATTTATACTTTATAAACCAAAAGATATTGTGGCAGGCGATTTTTACTGGATGGAAACGGTAAAATTAGATGATGCGCTGATTAGCCAATATGCTGATGAAGGGAACAATCACACCAAACAATCAGCACATCGGCACATCAATAATCAAATAATTCTTTTCGCTGCCTGCGATTGTACAGGGCATGGAGTGCCCGGCGCATTGGTTTCGGTGGTATGTAATAATGCACTAAACAAAGCTGTAAGAGAATTTAAATTAATTCATCCCGGTGAAATACTTGATAAAACAGCTGAACTGGTGATTGAAAACTTCTCGAAGAGTGAGGAAGAAATATCTGATGGAATGGATATTTCGTTGTGTGCTTACAATACCGCAACAAAAGTACTGGAATGGGCGGGCGCAAATACTCCACTGTGGATTGTACGTACTGTAAATAATGACCATCTGCCAGAGAACCAATATACACTGATAGAAATAAAAGCAGATAAACACCCTATAGGTCACGATTATAATAAAACACCATTTACCAATTGCCAAGTTGATTTAGAAAAAGGCGACACTATTTATTTATTCTCCGATGGTTTTTCCGACCAGTTTGGCGGCCCTACAGGCAATAAAAAACTTACCAGAAAACGTTTTAAAGATTTGCTGCTTTCTGTGCAACATCTTTCTTTAGCAGAACAGAGCCGTGCTTTGGATAAATTTATTGAAAATTACAGAAAAGATATTGATCAGATAGATGATATACTGGTGATGGGTGTTCGTTTTTAACAGCGCATTTCACTATTTTTATCCTTTTTTATTTTTATTTTAAATTTAGATAATAGTATTCTTTTCACTTTCGCTTTTACTTCACTGGCTGATAAATGAGTAAACAGGCAATTAACTGTACTGCATTTTTTACATTTCAGTTTTCTTAATCGTAATCTAATAGCTTTTAACCGTCGTATTTTAGTAGCGGAGAAACAATATAAAGTGCCATTCAGTTTAATTGTTTTGCAATCGAACGATTCCATAGTTTCTTCTACCCAATAGTCGAGGCTGATAACTTCGTGAGAATTCATACTAATAAAATTACCGTTGGGAAATAGCTTTATAAAGCTGTTTGCACTTTTTGGGTAGGTGTAGGTACGTTGTTTATTATCTGTAATTTTCGATTGGTGGTTGCCTGTATTTATTATATGTACTATTGTTTTAACAGGTATCAGAAAATTCCGGAATTTACCGCCAACTGATATCGAATTTAATTTAGTTAATACTTCACTCATATTGTTTAATGATTAATAGATTTATTAATTATTCCAAAGGTGAGTTTTCTTAACTAAAACTCTACTACCACTAACACATTATTTTAAAAAGTCGGCATTGCTTGCCTTTGTTTTCCTCACCCCCAGCCGCTCTCCCGAAACAAGGAGAGCGGTGACCAAGTGAGAAGCACTTTACTATTTAATCGTTTTACGAAAACGGAACTCTTACCGACTGCACTATACTTGGGTATCCGGCTTGTTTACCAGTATTTGCCCACATATACACATTCACCAAATCTCCGCCAGTAAGTCCATCTATCAGCTGATTGGAGGTGCCTACAAAGTTTTTATAGGTTGATAAATCATCTCCAGTTCCTATTGCAACTGTATACGATTTAGCAAACCTAATAGGTTTACAGCGCACACCAAGCGTATTTTGTCCCAATTTGGTATTTATTGTTACTACCGGAGCGCCAAGCCGTTTAGTATTTTTTACCGACTTCCGCTTGGTATTAACATTGATAAGCGAAAATAATTTAGGATTACCATTGCTTAAATTTGCAACCGAATTAATGGTAGCACCAAAATTTTCTCGAAGTTGTTTCACAAGTATATTCATTGCTAATCGGTCGTCGGAGCCAATGCCTTTGCCAATGGAAGCCAACGGAAACAATTCGTCGTATATTGCCTGGCAATAATCAACACTTGGCAGGCAGGTGGCAAAAGCAGGTACTGAATTTATTCGCGGAAACTTATCAATACAATAATTACACAATGCAGCAGGCGTAAGTTTGCCAAGCCCGGGAGCAGGTATTATTACCGTATAGGGCGGTAATATCAACGGAGCCATTGCTTTTAGCTCTTTGCGTGTTTCTGCCATTATTTCCTTTTGCTCTTTTTTTGTTTGACGCTTAGTAGCTATCACTACCTTCTTTACTTTTTTATCGGCACTGGCACCAATCACCGCTAAAAAAACAAATACGTTTTTAGCTCGCATTTCATTCAGTTTTAGTCTGAATGTTTGTTCCTCTGCCGACAGATAACTTTCCTGGTTGGCAGTAACAGCAGCTTCTAAAGCCCGCTTTAATTCAATTGTTTTTTTTCTTTGTGACATTTTTTTAAGATTTAAATTTTATTTATGCCACAATAGTAGATACAATTACATCCGCTAAAACATTACTGCAAACAAACTGACCATAATATACATTTTCGTACACTTTTTAACCTCCTGCATTTTGCTTATACGCCGAAACCATTGAAAATAGTGATATGTTTAAAATCACAACTACTAACAGTTGACTGCATTTATACTTTGTTACACTACTTTGCTTTACTAGTTCACTACATTTATACGTTGTAACACTACAAAAATATTTTGTTACACTACATTTATACGTTGTTACACTACTTTGCTTAAATAGCAGACAACGCTTATACTTTGCTACACTACAAAAATATATGGTGATACTACTTTTTAAGTTTATTACATTACAAATACCTATTAGTTGACTACCTGTTAGCTCCATCATGTACAAAAGTTGCATTATCAGTAAGTATACTATATGTATTACACAGTATTGCATTGGCAATAGTGGTTGTAAACAATATGTAAGGTTACGCTATATATTAAAGCAAACAGAAAATATTATTATAATGTTGATAATAGTGTAGCAACAACGGCGATATATACCCACGTAAGTAAAAAAACAATAAGTAATGTACAGAGTCCATTAGATAAATTAGGTTTATGAAGTTCCGAATGTTTTTAATAAAGTACCGAATATTGGTATCTTTGTATAGTTTTCGGAACTTGAGTGATAGATAAGTTCCGATATTTATATGTTATCAGCAAGCTTAAGACGCGACACGACAAATTTAACCTAACAATAAAACATAATGACAATGGCACATACACCAAAAGGTTTTTTACCTATTAACGTTCTTGAAAACGACATCATTGGATGGATGGAGAATCATTCATCAGAATTTTTTTCCTTTGTAAATTATTTAGTAACGAATCATAATTTAAACAGAGGTATCGTTTACCACATCAACGATAGACCTATTTTATATGACACATACGACCTGATAAATTTAAGACTAAAACTAATAACCCAAACACCAAGGGTTATTCTTGAAAAAAATGGTACGAAGACAATAGAACTACACGAAGTGTTTTTAGCTTATTTGTGGAGTATTTCTTATGCAATGTGGGTAATATACGACTATGCAATAGTTATTCCTACACACGCTAACACCTATGATGGAACGTCTGACTTTTCTAAAGAACCTCAAAAGAGTGCGAAAGATTTATTTCTATATGGGTTATCATTAATTAAGGAATATAAAAATTGGCCTTCAGACTTACCAAGTCCACAAAACACAACAGCAGAAACCAAAGAGTTAGTTGAAAAGACTAATGGGATTTTCTTAAATGCAATTAGCTTTATTATTTCTCACGAACTTGCTCACGTTAGTCATAAACATTTAGATAATTTTTTGCCTTACATTCCTGCAAATTACAGTGAAATAAAAAAAAGAGAAAAAGATGCCGACACAACCGCAATAAATATTTTAAGCAAATCTATAAGCGAAAAAAATACTAAATCAATGGTAATTTTAGGTTCAATTATCGCAACTTCTTCATTACTCTATTTCGGAAAAGCAATTCAAAGCGAAACTCATCCTGATAAGGACGATAGAATAAAGTCGGTGCTTGAAAATTTTGAACTTGAAGACACAGACCATAATTGGGGTATAGCCGCTCTAACTCTTCAATTCTTCAATCAGAAAGAAGGGTTTGGTTTTGCTTTTTCACAACCTGAACATTATAAAGAATTATTTTACCAGTTTCTAGAAGAATTCAAAAAAATAAAAAGCATTTAACGAAGACAACAAGACAAAAAGAAAGCCAGCTGATAACATAAGTAGCTGTTGCACAACCCTCAAAAAATAAAAGAATAAGAAAAAACAGACTTCCATAGAAGCGTTTTAAGAGAAGATGATTTTGTGAGTGTGGGATTTTGTATT
>CAIRRW010000035.1 GCA_903881065.1 uncultured Bacteroidota bacterium | reverse complement strand
GTCGGAGGGAAACAACAACAACAGCGAATAACTTTTTATAACTTTCAGCAGCACAGTTGTCGAGCCCATGATGGCGCATGTGTTTTCGCCAAAGAGAACTCTTCGAGCTGGCGGGGGCAACAATAGTGCTGAGCCCACACCGTAAAGGAAACCTGTTGACCAGAAGCGGCGGAAATACCCTGTATGCATTTCGTGCATACCCAAAGTTTTGTTTATTCAACAATAAATTCATTTTTAAACATTCCGTATTCTGAAAGCCCTGTGATAATATAAACACCTGGGATTGGATCAATTTTGAGTATTTCATTCTCATTAGTAAAACCATTCAATGTTGATACAACTTGACCTTTACTACTTGATATCTTAATACTTATTGAGTGATTGATTCTAGAATGGATAAATACGTTTAGGATGCCATTGTTTGGATTAGGATATAATTCAACCTTTTCGTAGTTGATGTTAATCTGATCGATGGAGGTTGTATTCTTAATGAACCTGACTCGACCGTTTGCATAGTCAGAAATATATAAATTCCCCATTTTATCCTTTGCCAGTCCAATAGCACCAACGTTCGCAGTTAATGGTGAAATATTATCGCCATTATATGATGCTATGCCAGTTCCTACTATTGTATTTATTATTCCAGAAGAATCCTGCTTAATCAATCTGACTCTTTGATTATTACCGTCACTAAAAAACAAATTGCCGCTACAATCTGTTGTAATGCCTGTTGGGAAATTTAACTTAGCTGATGTTGCATTTTCATGATCTCCACTAAAACCGCTAATTCCAGTACCCGCAATTGTAGAAATAATCCCATTTGAGTCTATTTTTCGTATTCGGTTATTATATGAGTCGCTAAAATAAATATCTCCAATGCAGTCAGTTACTATGTCGTATGGTCCGTCTATCTTGGCAATCGTAGCTGGGCAATTGTCTCCATTGTATCCAGGTGAACCAATACCGCTAATTGTAGTGATGTATCCAAATGAATCTATTTTTCTGATACGGTTATTTCCTCCATCACAAAATATAATATTTTTATCCTTATCAAAAGTAATCCCACAAGGAAAATTTAATTCGGCATTTGTTGCGGGAATATTATCGGCATTATATCCATAGCTATCGATTCCGGCAATCGTTGATATTAATCCTGCTTTATTTATTTTCCGAATCCTGTGATGACCATTATCAGTAAAATAGATATTGCCAGTACTGTCAATTGCAATTCCGCGAGGGAAATAAATATTAGCACTTGTTGCTTGTATATTGTCACCATTGTATGCGGATAGGCCTGTACCTGCAATTGTAGAAATAATACCAAACGAGTCAATTTTACGTATACGATTGTGCTCGCCATCAGAAATATAAATATTTCCATACGTGTCCAAGCAAAGAAAAGTGGGGCCTAACAACTGCGCATCAGTAGCCGGTCCGCCATCACCCAAAGTGCTACCACCCCCTGCCACAGTAGTGATAATGTTCTGTGCACGGGTAGCGGTGCTAAGTAATAATCCCGCAGAGAACAGTATAATGTGCTTCATAATTTTTACTGGTTTTGTGTATCAATAGTGTGTTTAATACTGCTTAAATAGACGTTCTGTTTGGCAAAAAACTTTGGAGCGAATCAACCGTGTACAACAATTTTTTTAACCACATTCATTTTGCTGCTTTTTATAATGACATCATAAATTCCGGGTGGCGCATCCAAATGAATAAGTAAGTCGCTATTTGTATTGCCATTTAAAGATTTTACAATCCTACCTTCTTTATCAACAATCTGAATAGCAATTGCTTCATCCTGTAGAGTTTTTTGCAATAAATTAAAATATCCAGAATTTGGATTTGGGTACACATCAACTTGAGTGACAGAATTCGTAATGTTTTTAACAGCCATAGTGTTTTG
>CAIRRW010000034.1 GCA_903881065.1 uncultured Bacteroidota bacterium | reverse complement strand
TATTCATCAAGACTGAATGGTGCTTTCGCCATCTCAGCGCGTTCTTCAGCAGAAAGAACTTCTACATCATCATAGAAACCAGGTATAGTAATGTGTTTATTATCATCTTTTAACTTTGCAATCATCTCACAAAGAATGTTGATTGGATTTGGAACTGCACCACCATATAGTCCTGAATGCAAATCGCGGTTAGGACCTGTAACTTCAACTTCTAAATAAGCAAGACCACGTAAACCAACTGTAATAGAAGGAATATCGTTTGCAATAATTCCAGTATCAGAAACTAAAATCACGTCAGCTTTTAGTTTCTCTTTATTATTCTGTACAAAAATCCCAAGATTATTAGACCCAATTTCCTCTTCACCTTCAATCATGAATTTAACATTGCATGGCAACGAATTTGTCATCATCATAAATTCAAATGCTTTCACATGCATAAACATTTGTCCTTTATCATCACATGCGCCGCGTGCATATATTTTACCATCTTTAATTACCGGTTCAAAGGGCCCTGAAGTCCAAAGTTCTAAAGGGTCTGCTGGTTGGACATCATAGTGACCATATATTAAAACTGTCGGAAGTTTAGAATCAATTATTTTTTCTGCATATACAATTGGATAACCTGCTGTTTGACATATCTCCGCCTTATCTGCACCTGCAGTTATCAAACTTGTTTTAATCGAATCAGCAGTCCTAAACACATCATCTTTATATTTCGGGTCAGCACTAACGCTAGGTATTCTTAATAATTCAAACAGTTCGTCAAGAAAACGTTGTTTGTTTGCTTCAATGTACTCGTTTATTTTAGCCATCTTATTTTATAATTAGGTTTAAAGATTAATAAATTTTAGGAAGTGCAAATTTGCAATTATTATTTAGATGAAGACGCCAATTAACCTAAATATTTTATTTGTGACAATCTATAGTTGAAAAACTAGTATCCTGCCTTGGCAGAACCGATATTTTCTATTGGATGCCATGTAGTTTTTATTTCCTGCAAATCAAAAATTAAGTAAGGATTTTCTGCCTTATCTGATTCCAATGAATTGTTGTTGTAAACAAACACACGCTTCACATTTAGAGAAGCATTTTCTTTTATAGCTTTTATTTCCTTCTTATCATTTCTATAGGTGACAATTGCATTGACATCCAGGTGAGAAGAAAAATGGCTGTGTAATTCTTCACTCTTCCCTGTTAAAATATTTACCACACCAGCCGGAACATCTGAAGTATTTAATACTTCAGCAAAAGTAATTGAACACAATGGTTTGCTTTCCGAAGCAAGAACAATACATGTATTTCCTCCTGCTATTACAGGAGCTATAGCGGAGACCAAACCAAGCAAAGATTTTTCTTCGGAAGCAATAATTGCTACAACACCTGTTGGTTCAGCAACAGAAAAATTAAAATGTGAAGAGGCAACAGGATTAACCGAACTGAATAACTGCTGATATTTATCGCACCAACCTGCATAATAAACCATTCTGTCAATTGATAATTCAACTTCTTCTTTTGCAGATTTTGCAGCTGTTCCCTGCATTACAAGTTCTGAAATAAATTGCTCTTTTCGTCCCTCCATTATTTCTGCAATGCGATATAAAATCTGTGAACGATTAAAGGCAGATTTCCCACTCCATCCTCCGAAAGCATTACGGGCAGCTACTTCTGCATTCCTGAAATCCTTGCGGGACGATAAACAGATGTTGGCAATTACATCTCCCTTTTTATTTTTCAAAGGATAATATCTTCCTGATTCAGTTCTTGGAAATTGTCCTCCTATAAATATTTTATATGTTTTTTGTATTTCAATTCTTGGCATACTGTTTTCAATTAAAATTTTAAATACGGCATCAATCCATGCAATCCGCCTTCTCTTCCAAAACCACTTTCTTTATATCCTCCGAAAGGTGATGTAGGGTCGAACTTATTATATGTATTAGCCCAAACAACTCCTGCACGTAATTTTGACGTAAGATTAAATATCTTGGAACCTTTATCTGTCCACACTCCGGCAGATAATCCATAAGGAATGTTATTTGCTTTTTCTATGACTTCTTCTATCGTTCTGAATGTTTGAACTGTTAATACAGGTCCGAATATTTCTTCCTGAACTACTCTATGTGATTGCGATGCATTTAAAAATAATGTAGGTCGGCAGAAGTTTCCTTTGGTCGGAATGGTGCATGAACTCTGGTATAATTCAGCACCTTCTTCTTTTCCTATCTTTAAATATTTATTTATTTTTAATAATTGTTCTTTGGAATTAATTGCTCCGATGTCAGTATTTTTATCCAAAGGATCGCCAACGATAAGTGTTTCCATCCGGTCTTTTAATTTACGGATAACAATATCGGCAACACTTTCCTGAACAAATAAACGAGAACCGGCACAACATACATGTCCCTGATTAAAAAATATTCCATTTACAATTCCTTCTACAGCCTGGTCTAATGGCGCATCTTCAAAAATAATATTTGCGGCTTTGCCACCAAGTTCAAGCGTAAGCTTTTTATCGGTACCTGCAATCGCTTTCTGAATCAACTTTCCTACATCAGTAGAACCGGTGAAAGCAATTTTATTAATGTCAGGATGATTGACAATAGCCGCTCCTGTTGCGCCAGCGCCCGTAAGAATATTTACAACCCCATCAGGTAATCCACTGTCACGAATAAGTTCAGCTAACTTTAATGCCGTAAGTGAAGTTGTTTCAGCAGGTTTTAAAACTACTGTATTTCCTGTTGCCAATGCTGGAGCTATTTTCCATGCAGCCATCAGCAACGGAAAATTCCAAGGAATTATTTGCCCTGCAACACCAATCGGTTTTGGATTTCTATTCGGAAACGCATATTCAAGTTTATCAGCCCAGCCTGCATAATAAAAGAAATGATTGGCTGCCAGAGGAACATCTATATCTCTGCTTTCACGTATAGGTTTGCCGCCATCCATTGTTTCTATCACAGCAAATTCACGGGCACGTTCCTGCATTAATCTCGCTATGCGATAAATATATTTTCCTCTTTCTTTTGCAGAAATTTTGCTCCATTTAGTAAATGCTTTTTGTGCTGCTTTCACTGCTTTATCCACATCCTTTACATCTGCTTCAGCAATGTCTGCAAGCTTTTCTTCCGTTGCAGGATTATAAGTTGCAAAATATTTTTTACTGTTTGGCTTTACAAATTCACCATCAATAAATAAATCATATTGTTTTTTTAAAGAAATATGTTTGGTATCTTCAGGAGCCGGTTCGTAAGCCCAGTCTGTTTTAAAATCCAATTTAGGTTCGTTTGTTTTCTTTGCCATTTTATATTTTTAATCTTTCGAAAAATAATCTATACTTTGATAAACTCCGGTCGCTTCTTTTGCTATTTGCATCAATACATCATTGGCTAAGCTGCTAGCTCCGAAACGAAACCATTCGTTGCTCAACCATGCGCCGCCTAACGTTTCACGTACCATAACAAGATAATGAAGAGCAACTTTGGCAGAAGAAATTCCGCCGGCAGGTTTCATTCCAATCATCTTTCCTGTTTTATAATAATAGTCGCGAATGGCTTCCAGCATTACTAATGTAACAGGCATTGTAGCTGCCGGAGATATTTTTCCGGTTGATGTTTTTATAAAATCGGCACCTGCATACATTGCTATTTCGCTTGCGCGTCGTACATTATCCAATGAAGAAAGTTCGCCGGTTTCGAATATTACTTTTAATCTTGCTTTGCCACAGGCTTCTTTGATAGAAGCTATTTCATCATAAACAAAATTATAATTTCCTTCCAGAAATTCACCTCTTGAAATTACCATATCAATTTCATCAGCACCATTATCAACTGCAAATTTTGTATCTGCTATTTTTACATCGTATGTAGATTGTCCGCTGGGGAAAGCTGTTGCCACTGATGCTACTTTTACATTTGTCCCCTTTAATGCGTCTTTGGCTGTCTTCACCATTGATGGATAAACGCAAACTGCTGCAACGGTTGGCAGTCCTGCTATTACATCATGCAGATGAACAGCCTTGTAACACATCTGCTTTACTTTTCCTTCGGTATCTTTTCCTTCCAGAGTAGTAAGGT
>CAIRRW010000033.1 GCA_903881065.1 uncultured Bacteroidota bacterium | reverse complement strand
TTCCTTCCGCAAACATAATTATTTGGCTGAGAGATTTCGGAAGTGAAATAAGTGCTATTAATATTATGGCGTAAGAAATAAATAAATTAAAAATATATGTAATACTGTTATAATAAAACCTGCACGTTAATTATTTAAGGAGAAATTCAAAATTCTAGAAGGTCCCGAATCTCTTCGGAACTTTTTTTATTACACAGACAAATAAACAGGTAAACAAATAGACTAATGAACCTACTACCCAATAAAATTTTATACATTTGGTTTCAAATAAAGGCTATATGTTTTTTATCCTCTCGAAATTACTTGTATTCACCATCACTCCATTAATCTGGATTCTCGCACTTCTTCTGTTCGCCATCTTCTCGAAGGATGAAAAAAGAAAAAGAAAATGTTTGCGCTGGACATTAGGGCTTACCCTATTTTTTACCAATCCCTTTATCTTCAACGAGTGTGCCCGCCTCTGGGAAATACCTGCCACACCTTTCTCCAAATTAAAAACATACAATGCCGGCATTGTACTTGGCGGAATGAGCGTGAATGATGAGGAATTAAATCGTGTACAATTTTTCAGAAGCACCGACAGATTGCTTCAAGCCATTGACCTATACAAACGCGGAGTGATAAAGAAAATAATATTTACAAGTGGCTCCGGTCGCATTCTTCGTCCGGAAATGAAAGAAGCCATATTACTGAAACCTTATATATTGAAGATGGGTGTGCCCGAAGAGGATTTATACATCGAATCGGAATCAAACAATACGCGTGAAAATGCACTGTTCACCAAACAACTTATTGACAAACAAAAAATACAAGGACCATTTTTAATGATAACATCGGCTTTCCATATGCGCCGCGGATTAGGATGTTTCAATCGGGTAGGTATTTCCTCCGAACCATACAGCACCGACCGTTTCTCGGGTAAGCGCGAATTTGTATTCGATACTTTATTTATTCCAAACATTTCCACCCTCAACGACTGGACAGGTTTTATACATGAGATTGTAGGCTTTATCACCTATAAAGCGATGCGATATGCATAATTAAAAATCCCTGCAAGTGACATCAGCAACTCGCAAGGATTTATAAATAATAATTTAATAAACTTATTTCTTCTCCGTATTCGTTTCAGGTTTCAATTCTATAGAAACAGAATTAATACAATATCTCAATCCTGTTGGTTTCGGTCCGTCATCAAACACATGTCCCAAATGCCCACCACATCGCGCACACGTAATCTCAGTTCGTATCATTCCCAACGACCTATCTTTTGTATACACTACTTTTGACGAATCAACAACATCCGAAAAGCTAGGCCATCCGCATCCTGCATCAAATTTTGTATTCGACCGAAACAACTCTGCACCGCAAGCAGCACATACATAAATTCCTTTCTTCGTTTCCAAATAATATTTACCGGTAAAAGGTCGCTCGGTTCCCTTTTCACGTAATACATTGTATTGTTCAGGACTCAATACTTTTTTCCATTCATCTTCCGATTTCACAACTTTATTTTCTGTACTCATTTTATTTATTTGTTTATTATTCTGACTGTTTCCATTGCAAGCCATCATGCTTAATAGGATAATTAAAATTAATAAATTTTTCATATTGTATATTTATTTTAACCCGCCCATCCATCTCTGTCAAGGCTTCGGTATTGTATCGCTTCCGCCAAATGATTCGTTAAAATACGTTCACTGTTATCCAAATCAGCAATCGTTCGTGCCACTTTCAATATCCTGTCGTATGCTCTTGCAGACAATCCCAACCTTTCCATTGCCGTTTTCAACAACTGATTTCCTGCTTCATCTATCTTGCAAAACTCACGCAATTGTTTCGAATTTATTTGTGCATTGCAATGTACTCCTTCTTTATCCGCATATCTTTTCTCCTGCATATCCCTTGCTTTAATCACTCTTTCACGCACCGTTACACTCTTCTCCGAAATCCGTTCAGCAGATAATTCATTATACGAAACCGGAGTTACCTCCACATGAATATCTATTCTATCCAACAAAGGACCGGAAATTTTGTTCAAATACTTCTGCACAATTCCCGGTGCGCATACACAATCTTTCTCTGGATGATTATAAAAGCCGCATGGGCAGGGATTCATGGATGCCACCAACATAAAACTTGCAGGGTACTCCACCGAAAATTTAGCCCGTGAAATAGTAACCACTCTATCTTCCAGCGGCTGACGCATTACTTCCAATACGGTACGTTTAAACTCCGGCAACTCATCCAGAAAAAGCACTCCATTATGTGCCAATGATATTTCTCCCGGCTGCGGAACACCGCCACCACCAACTAAAGCTACGTCAGAAATTGTATGATGCGGCGAACGAAAAGGACGTGTAGAAACCAGTCCAACATTTTTACCCATCTTGCCTGCAACACTATGAATCTTGGTTGTTTCCAATGCTTCATGCAAATTCATGGGCGGTAAAATAGTTGGCAGTCTTTTCGCAAGCATTGTTTTCCCTGCTCCCGGCGGGCCAATCAATATTACATTATGACCACCTGCTGCAGCAATCTCCAAAGCACGTTTAATATTCTCCTGACCTTTAACATCAGAAAAATCAAACTCCACATCATCAATTTTCGAAAAGAATTCTTCTCTTGTATTTACTATAGTCTGTTCCAGTTGACTATCACCATTGAAAAAATCAATTACTTCTTTAATATTTTCAGCACCATACACTTCCAAACCACTTACAATTGCTGCTTCTTTGGCGTTTTGTTTTGGAAGAATAATTCCTTTAAACTTTTCTTCACGTGCCTGAATCGCTATTGGCAGCACGCCTTTTATTGGCTGCAAACCACCATCAAGGGATAGTTCACCCATAATAATATATTCACCAACCTTATCTGATTTTATTTGTTCGGACGCGGCAAGAATTCCAACTGCAATAGTTAGATCATACGAAGAACCTTCTTTCCTTATATCTGCAGGCGCCATATTTATTACAATACTTTTGCCCGGCATCTTATAATGATTGTTCCGCAATGCAGCGTCTATGCGCTTTTCACTTTCTTTTACAGCACTGTCAGGCAAACCAACAAGAAAGAAGTTAACACCTGGATTGATATTAGTTTCAACAGTTACGGTGGTTGCGTTTATTCCATATACAGCGCTCCCGTAAGTTTTTACTAACATTTATGTTTATGTTTTGAGATGAATTTCTACGAAATGAATAAGGGAATGAATTACTTTAATATGTATCTCCTGCGCTCTGTCGGCGTATTTGGTATGAGGTGCACGTATTTCTATATCACAAAGTTTAGCCATCTTACCGCCATCTTTTCCGGTTAACCCAATCACAGTTATTCCTTTTTCTTTGGCAGCATGTATTGCATTTATCACGTTTGCCGAATTACCACTTGTACTTATTGCAAGCAGTACATCGCCTTTCTTTCCAAGTGCTTCCACGTATCTCGAAAATATTTTATCGAAACCATAATCGTTTCCCACACAGGTAATATGAGAAGCATCGGAGATGGAAATTGCAGGTAATGCTTTTCTGTTTTCACGAAACCGTCCGCTAAGTTCTTCTGCAAAGTGCATTGCATCACACATAGAACCTCCGTTTCCGCATGACATTACTTTATTTCCTTTTTTGAAAGAAGTAACCAAAGTCTTTCCTGCTTTTTCAATTGCACTAATATTTTTAGGTTCTCCAATAAACTGTTGAAGTACTTCCTGTGCTTCTCTAAAGTTTTCTTCTACCAATGATTTCTTCATTTTAAAAACACGTTTAAATAATACGTTCTATTATTTTCTTCTCTTGTATTCATTGATACCTTCATCAAGCCAGTCGATATATTTCTTTATATCAGGGTCGTAGTGAGCAGTTACTTTTGTAAGTATCTGTTCATTATTATCAATCAAAACATATTGCGGTTGAGAGTTTGTTTTATATCTGTCCGCCTGCATAAATGCCCATTTATTTCCAATAGTATTAATGCTGAAATCAGAGTTACCAAGCTTCTTAACCGATTGTTCTTCCGCAGGTAATTTTGTTCCTTCGTCAACATATAATGAAACCACCACCACATCATTTCGTAATCGTTTGTCTACCTCAGCATCAGTCCAAACCTGCGATTCCATCTTGCGGCAATTAACACAAGCCCATCCTGTGAAGTCAAGCATCAAAGGCTTTCCAACTTTCTTCGCATAAGCCAATGCTTCATTATAATCATGGAAACATGGCAGATTATTAGGACAATGCAACTTTTTATCCGTTGATTTATTTTCAGTAATTGTAGATGTAGTTGCTTTTGAATTGCCGGCAGAATTACTCAATAATCCATTAGGAGATTCAGCATAAAAATCAGGAGGAGGAAACCCACTGATGATTTTCAAAGGTGCGCCCCACATGCCGGGAATTAAATAAATAGTGAAAGTTAATGTAAGCATCGCAAAAAATAACCGCGTAACAGAAAGATGTTTTACTTCGCTATCGTGCGCCATTCGAAAACCTCCCAACAAATAAATCCCCATCAATGCAGAAATTACAATCCAGATAGCAATAAATACTTCGCGTGTAATAATGTTTGCCTGCACTACCAAATCTGCATTAGAAGCAAACTTAAATGCGAGAGCCAATTCAATAAAACCCAAAGATACTTTCACTGAGTTAAGCCACCCTCCTGATTTAGGTAGCGTATTCAGCCACCCAGGAAATGCTGCAAACAATCCGAACGGCAAAGCAAGGGCAGTTGAAAACCCCAACATTCCCCAAAAAGGTCCTGCAATATTTCCTGTAGCTCCTGCACTAAATAGTAACGGCCCGATGAATGCGCTTGTACAGGAGAAGGAAACAAGTGCTAATGTAAAAGCCATGAAAAATATTCCTACCAACCCGCCTTTATCACTCTTGGCATCCATTTTATTTACAAACCTTGAAGGAAGTACTATCTCAAAAGCACCTAAAAATGATATGGCGAACACCACAAGCATCAAAAAGAAAAATAAATTAAACCATACGTTTGTTGACATTGAATGCAATGCATCTACACCAAATGCTACCGTAAATAAAACTCCTAAAGTGGTATAAATACCAATGATGGAAAGCGAATAAATGGATGCGTTTCTAATTCCTTTACTTCGCGTTTTACTTTGTTTGGTAAAGAAACTAACTGTCATAGGTATCATTGGGAATACGCACGGAGTAAGTAATGCACCAAACCCGGCTACAAATCCCAAAATAAATATATACCACCATCTTTTATCTTCAGTTGGCTCCGAACCATTATTTCCGGGCTTATTAGAGTTAGTTGGCGCAATTACAGCAGCTTTTGAAGAAGTATCTGTTGGTAATTTTATTACAGTATTTATTGCAGCCTGCCTTGATTTAATAATTTCATATACTTTATTCGAATCAACATTACACTCTTTTGCTGTCTCCGTTTTTGAAGTGTTTTTATTTAATGATGCAGTAGCGCAAGCGGCAGAACCATCTACTTTAAAGCTATGGAAAAGCGTTGTAGGTGCCAGACACTGCACATTGTTGCAAGTCATAAATTCGAGAGTATCCTTTATTTCAAAAGATTTATCCGATTTTATTCTGACTTTTTGTTTGAAGATAGCCTCTTTGTCAAAGAACTCTAGCTCAGTGCCAAACACAGGCTCAAACTTTTTTATAAGTTTACTTTCAATAGTTTTACCTACAAGTTCATAGTTGGATGATTTAACGAAATGAATGGAAGTAGGAATCGGACCATCGTCATATGCTTTTTGCCCATACACATGCCAACCTTCATCAAGTGTGGCTTTGAAAGTCAATTCTACCTCGCAATCAGATATTTTTTTGGTGCTGTAATCCCATTTTACTGGATTCAGGATTTGTGCATTTATCCTATTTAGCGATACAAGAAATATTAACGTGAAAAAACTTATTCTTAATAAATGCTTCATAATTTTATTCCTGAAATATTCTTTTAATTATAATGTGCAGTTCAATATTGGTAAAGATAAAAAAATAGCTCCTATATCTTGGAGCTATTTTACAAATATTAACATTATTACTTTGTACTTCTTACCTTTCAATTATCACTTATTTAAGATCCGTTGGTTTATCAAACCTGCCAATTCATCTGCCCGTTGTGTACCAATCCTATATTTTAGTCCATCTTTATCTGTTATTTCCACCGCAAAATTTCCTTGTGTAAAAAACCGAATTTTGTTTTTGAAATGAAGATTATAGACAGGTCGATTCAATAAATACCTGCTGTATTTAACTTTCTTAGCTTCCACAATATTGTTCAAATCAATTTTTACTTTGCGTGAAGTCCAAAGACCATCGATAATTAAATTGTTATTTATTATTTGGGTATGAAGATGTAAAACGAAAATAAGAATTACAGAGAGTAACATTAAAACAGTTCCCATTAAAAAGAATAATTGCCCTGAATCCTGACCAACAGGTGAAGAAGGTATCTCAATTGCATTGGCAACTTCAACAGGTTTTGGATTTTCACTCCAGTAATAAAGGATGAAACAAAACAGGGCTAAAACAGTGCGCCAGATTATTGCCCACTTATTAAAACCTATATATTGTTTCTCTTCAAAAAGAATCTTGTCGTCCATAATTTCTTCAAAAGTACTTTACTTAATCAATTCTACAAAATAAATATGCTTTGTTCTATTGGTTATTTTAAAACGGTTGTCAATCCGCATTCCAACAACCCAAACAATTTTCCCGTCGGAAGTAAGCAGCCAAATATTTTCTTTCTTGTTTAAAGGCACTTTATTATCAATAAAATAATCTGATAATTTCTTTTTGCCTTTCATCCCAAAAGGATAAAAGGCATCGCCTTGTTTCCATTTTCTTAATTCGAGAGGAAATACAAGTTTGTCAAAATCTAATGTAGCAGTGGCAAGTGATTTGTTAATATTCGGTTCCCTGTTTTTTATTTCAAACGAAATAGTAAAATCTTCCGAATCAATAGAAGCCGTATTGTAATTGATTGGAGGCGGCAGATGTGAATTTTCAACAATTGATTTTGTAAAACAATCAATAATTAAATCTTTTCTATCCCGTATTAAACGATGAGTATCAGAATAAAATTGTTTACCTGATTCTTTATCCAAGCAATTTATAATTTCTTCTATTTGACTTTCATTAAAATTAAATGGACTTAAAAGCCCATACAAATAAGAAGAAATAGGATTTAGTTTTTTTAATTTTTCTATAGAAATACAAATACTACCTTCTTTTTGCGATAGTATATCGAGGCGTTGCTTTTCTATTTCGATTTTATAAATTGCTTCTACATCCTGTACCCTTTTAATTAAAGTGCTTATCGAAGAATCTATTTTAGGATTCAATTCGCGCAACACAGGAATTATTGAATGCCTTATTTTATTTCTCATATATTTATCGGAAGCGTTACTGCTGTCTTCGCGATATTTTATTTTTTCTTTTGCAGCGTATTCAATTATTTCGTTTTTAGTGGCAAATAATAACGGACGAATTATATTTCCTTGTTTTGGCAGGATACCGTGTAATCCTGCAATTCCGGTTCCTCTTATAACATTTATAAAAAATGTTTCTATCGAATCGTCCTGATGATGTGCTGTAGCAATATATGTATATCCATCTTTCTGTCTTATTTCTTCAAACCAGTTATAACGCAATTCGCGCGCCGCCATTTGTACGGAAATTTTATTTCTTTCAGCATGTTGCTGTGTAAAAAACAATACTCCATAAAAAGGAACCTTATATTTTTTAGCCAGCTTTTCTACAAACTTTTCATCATCATTACTTTCTTCCCCTCGTAAATTAAAATTACAATGTGCTATACCAAACTTAATTCCTGCCTTGTGAAATAAATTGCACATCACCACTGAATCTACTCCACCGCTTACTGTAAGTAGTATTTTATCGGAAGATAAAATGAGTATGTTTTTTTTGATGAATGTCGAAAATCCCTGTTGCATGGTACAAATATACTATATTACCCCTCCCTATTTCTACTACGCTTTTTTAATTAACCTTGAAACCTTGCCACATTAAAATTAAAAGTAGTTTTGTGGATATTTAAAGTAAGAAAGGTTGATGGTGCTAACACCAACGGTGAAAAAGATATGCTATTTCCATGCGTTATATTTAAAATAAAAAGCCTCGTATTTCTACGAAGCTTATTTATTTACCAACTTATAACTTACAAGCTTACAACTTACACAATAGTAACCACACAAGGCAATCCATCTTTGCCTGCCACACCTTTAGCGTTAATATAAAAGCCGATGAGATAAACCGTTTTGCCTACCTGGTCGGAAGTAAACAGCATTTCGAATTCTGTGTTTGTTTCATCTTCCTGACGGATATAGGCTTCCGGTTTTGGAGGCGGTGCGCCGGCATCGGTAATAGCCATTTTCAAACCGATAGCATCATTTCCATCGCCTTTTGCACGTTTGAAAAGGTGTGCCGGATTCATTGCCGCAAAATTTAAAACCAATGAAGATGTAGCATAACAAGCCAAAGCAGGTGAAGTTTTTGGTATTCCGGTGGTGCTGCCGCCTGTGCTTGCTTTTTTAAGATTACAAATCAATAGTTCGTCCGAAGTAAGCGTAATGGTTGAGTTTCCGGAAATCTGACTCCTGAATCCTTGTGTCATCGTAAATCCGGTAAGGTAATCTGCATTAATTGCATCCACCGAAGCATGTCCGTTGGATAGCGGCCCCACATAAGCATCCATGTGTTTGTTCCACAAGTCCATAAAATCGGTTCCAGTACTTACCTGTAAGGGTGTCCAGCCATACCTTAATATGCCTGCTGGAGTAAAAATGAATGAAATAAAGGAATTAACAAAATAGTTATACCTTAAAATTTTGAATGATAATGTCATCTTAGTTTTGATTTAAATTGTTTAATAAATTACTTTTTTCAATTGATTTCGTCTTCCCCTTTTTACAATCATTTGCAGGCATTTTTTCTGTTTTTTCTGTTTTTTTCATTTTTAGTTAATTTAATTTATATTGAATATCAGCGTTTTAATGTAAAATAATTTTCCTTTTTCCGCTCCGACTAACTATTGTTCCATTTCCTTTTTTTATTGTTTCTAGAGGACTTTTTATTTAATAAATCGGACGATTTATTAAATAAAAAGGAAAAAACATTGTTTGTAGCGACCTTTTTATTAAATGAAAAGTGTTTTTTATTTAATAAAAAGTCAAAAACATTTCTTTTAAAGCATTTTTTATTGTTTGTTTTCCTTTTTTTATTGTTCCTAAAAGGAAAAATATTTTATAAAAAACGTTTTTTATTGTTTGTTTTCTCTTTTTTATTGTTTCGAAAATGCTCGAGAAACAATAAAAAATGTTTTTGAAACAATAAAAAGTGAAAATGCCCCTTTTTAACCTTTTCAACTTATTATTTGAAGTACTTTTTTGAATAAAAATTTCATTAAAAAAAGAACGATGATTAATGTTGTGCCGAAATTTGAGTTGTTATTTACGTCCCGAATTCTGAGACAAAGGTGAGTACATTTCAGAAAGATGCTGTAGGGTAACAGCCCTATAAATTTAAATTAGTCAATTCCATCAAATTTAGATTCCTCGCTGCGTTTCGTTTCAATCAAACTCGTTTTAGATTCCTCACTGCGTTTCGGAATGACAGCATCGGTGAATGTTAAATAGAGAAGGAAGAGAAAACGGCTTCGCCGTTTTCTCTTCCTTCTCTCCTCCTCTCCCACTGAAACTGTGTCATTCAGAGCGAAGCGAAGAATCTCCTCTTAAAATAATTTGCCCTATAAATTTAAATTAGCTGCTGGCAGGTGATGCATTTATCAGGTACATACACGGAAAGGGTAATACAGAGGTTGCGCAAATCTTCTCGTGTTATTAACTTAACGTTAGGATATTTAATACGCAATGCCGACATAAAAACAGTTATCCATGCTTCAATACATTTATAGCCTACAATATAATGTACTCCTATTTCAGTACTTGTTTCGGCTGTCAATAAATATTTTACAAATACAATATCCTTATCTGTCATATCTTTCCAGAAAGCAGCATCGCCCACCTCTATAGCCCTTGCCACTTTATGCGCATCGGTAATTGATAGCTGCTGAAAACAACTGTTGTTATGCGCAATTATTTCGGCAGGCTTCACATTAGGCTCATATATAGTAATAGTACATTTATTGCCCCGGTTATTAAAATCATAAATACAATCATGTGCTTGCAGCCACAGTTGATGTTGGTTTACAGTGGTGCAGGCTATATTTTATTTGATGAGCAGATAATGCGGCACTTTGTGCGGTGTGAGCACCGAAATGGTGAGTGTGGTAGTTTCATTTTTCATACGGACAAAATTTAGAATTAATAAATATAAGGTACCGAATAAAAAATGAAGGTAAGCATACCACCTTTTATACATGGCTAAAATAAACAAGTTTTGCCTGTTATATT
>CAIRRW010000032.1 GCA_903881065.1 uncultured Bacteroidota bacterium | reverse complement strand
ATTTATTTTCTCACAATTTTAATTGTTTTGCTTTTTCCTTCTTTACTTACAATTGTAGCAAAATAAATACCTGTTGAAAGCTTTGAAATATCAATTGTTTGCTCCTGGCTGCTTAATTGCGTATGCAGAATGTTTTGTCCTACTACATTGGCAATTGAAAGCGTTGGTGACGAGGAAGCATTGAAATTATGTTTGATTACAATATAATTATCAGCAGGGTTTGGATAAACACTGATGGATGAAGGTGATTGTGTTTCTGTAATACCCATAGCCAGACTTGCATCATAATGAGAACGAATAATTATTGATTTATTTGTTGTCATTGCCGGAGTACCGTCATCAGTAGCAGATATATTTACGTAATGTAAACCTGTAGCAAGGTTCAATACTTTAAAACTGCATGCATATTCTTTATAGGTTGCCGAATTTTTAGTTATTACATAGCTAAGGTTGGCTGCATCAGGGCTTGATATAGTTGCATTTACTGTTTGATTTATTTCGGGTGTTGTAACTCCTATGTTAAATCTTACTGAATCAACGAGCACAGAATGTGTGGTATCACCTGTATATACATCAATGGTATCACATACATTATTATTAATAATGATAGGAGGAATATTACCTACAGTGGCTACATTAAAATAAATTCCTTGATTATCCAGCCAGTCTACCTGATCTACATTTCCGTAAGGGCCATCAAAAGCAACACCAGATGTATCAAATTGTCCTACTTGAAAATAATTAACTCCATCTCCTTTATTTACTCCAACTGTTGCAGCAGCGCCACCGAAACCTCCAAATCCGCTGGAAGCATCACCGGTTGTCCATTGCATATCACCATAACAGAATCCTACATTGTCGCCTGCCGGAAGTAATGGGTCGGTACCATCAGTAAGTATTAATTGAAACGTATTTAATTTATCATTATGATAATTAAAATAACCTACGTGTTCCCATTTAACGATAAGTGCGGTAGGTGTAATTTTATAATATACCAGTCCGCCTAAATTAAGGGTATCTCGTGTGTCCACATCGCCCCAAAAAGCAGCAATCATATTAAAAGTGGAATCGGGAAAACCGAAAGGAGTAAAATTAAAATATGGATTGCTGAACGAAACGTTTCCATTATTATTAATATATAACGAATCGTAATTTACTCCATAATAATTAAACGTAAACGGAATCCCTATTTTAGGTGAACTTCCGTCATCATTTCTATAATCGGGTGGAACACCATTGGTAAAAGGTACTACCGAAAAGGTAGAATCCAAAGTAACCGTACAACTGCAAATACTGCTTGGTGAGTGATTGCCATTGTTTTTGAAATGTACGGGTGCTCCGGCAGTATGCGTATCAGTAAAAACATAGTGCTTTTTTACATCCAACTGATGATTTTGTTTTAACAGTTGATACTGTTGTGTGGTAATGTTAACTGTGTTTTGAGCCGTAGCAAAAATTGAAAGTGAACAAGCTAAAAGTAGTAATGTTTTTTTCATGATAGATAAGTTTAAGTTATTTGGTAGTACAATATTAGTTAATATTTTATTGAAAGTCAATTTATTTCGTAATTATCTTTTATATTTAAAAATAATTGAACCTTTAAATCTATTCAATTGGGTTAATAAGATTATTACTATTTGCGTGAGCGAATTATTTAGTCTTATGAAGCCAATTACCAAGTAAAATTACTGCCACAATAAATGATGCCATAAATAGTATAGATAGCGGATTAGCAAAGTTGACTGTCCAACCCATCGACTTTACGCGCTTTGGAGGCAATAATCTTTTATCTTCTTTATTAAAATAAAACATTCCAAATTTCCAATTATCCGGATTGTTATGCCATTGTTCTTTGGTTTCTTCTGAAGGATTTTCCATTTGAGTATTAATTTTAGAACAAAAATAATAACCTAATTAGTATTTACAAAACAATTATTACCCTTAATTAATCGGTTACAAAAAATTATTAATGGTTGAAAGATTGATGCAGTAAGCAATAAACTGCTAAAACAAGCTATGGCAATTGCAATAATACTACATTAATAAAAGGCTTTCGTCAGGTATTCTGTACAAAAGATAATAATTATTTACGGTAAATTACTTTGTTATTACAATCTTTTTAAGATGCTGTTTATTATTATCTCTCAATCTTACGTAGTATAATCCAGGAGCAAGGGTATGAGTATCCAGTATTGCTGTTTGTACATCAGCAGTAGTATTGATTTTATTGATAAGCTCTGCTACCACTGCTCCCAACGTATTAATAATATCAAGTTTAATTATTCCCGGTTCGGAAACAGTATAGTTTATTTCCAGATTATTATTGTCTGTCGGATTAGGGGAGGGCGGATACAAGGTAAATCCATCATCATTATTGTCGGGAGATTGAACACCGGTAGTAATATTATTGGCAATCAACTTTACATATTTCACACGCTGCACAAAAGGGAATTTCTGAGAAGTAAAATACAAATCAATAATATTAGTTGCATTGGGAATACAGTTGGCAGTAACATATTTGGTGAAATTAATATTGTTGTTATAATAAAGCCATTTGTTATTGATATGTACAATTACATTGCCTGTATCCACAGTGGAAATATATAAACGATAGGATGCTGCCGAAGGAAGATTGGTGATAGTATATCTCAAAAATTCAAAATCATCGCCATTGGAATAAGTTAATGTATCGTTGGCAGTGCCGGCAAGTAAATTGGCTGTTAAATCAATTCCGTTATTATAATTTATTATTTCAGGACCATGAAAAGTATCCGATTCCAAAGCAGCATATCCGTTTTGTACCACAGCAGCAGCAGGTTTCAAGTAATCATTGTTTACAGAATCTATTCCTATAATTCCAAAATAACGGTCTGGGTCGGTTACTGCTTTCATTGTATTATCGCGGATACACCACATATTATACGACCTTAATTTATTATGAAAGATGCCTGAAGATAGATTTGCAGGTCCAAGTTGATTGAATAAATTCTGATAAAACACCGCCTGATCAGCTTCAGTGCCTGTTGTTTTATATCCTCTATTTACACGGGTAATGGCAGGATATATCTGTGTTACGGTATTAAAGCCATTCTCACAAACCATCACATCTTTGGTTCCCGAATAATTATCAATCCAAAACTGAATAATATTAAAGGTTGTCTGTGCACTTGTGTTGGAGTAAATACTGTCGCTTTGATAGGTATCCAATGCCAGATAATCAGAAGTATTCACCACATCCACAAGCCATTGATTTTGTGAAGGACCTGCAAATATTGGGTTTCCGGCAGCAAAAGGATTACCATTTACAATTGGCATAAGTTTTAATTGATTAGCCATACCTAAATCAATGGCTGCTTGCCTCGCTACTCCGGCGGCTTCTACATACCATGCACCCCACATGGCAGCATTGGCTTCGCTGCCCGGTTGAAATAATTTATAGTTGGAAACAATTTCATAATCAATGGTTAAATTTAAAGAACCTACACTGGTTAAAACTGCCTGCACATAAGCTCTGAGGAAGTTTTTGGCAGCATGTCGAGTAGTAGAATCAGTAATTGTATTCGGATAAAAAGAAGGAATAGTTTGTTTGCCGGGACTTATAAGCGTGGTGAATGTAATATTTACAGCGCCAAGTATTTTCTCTCCGTAGTTATGTACGCGTGCATAATTATTTATTACGGTATTAAAATTATATACACCGGGACTAATTTCAATACTGTCCCAACTGTCAAATCCTACGCGGCTGGTAGCACGCTTGCCCATTACATCCAATGTATAGGCCTGTTTCGAATATATTTCGAAAAAGCCCAATTGCAATCCGGTAGGGTTGGGTGTGGCTGTTTGCTTTTTAATTACTTCGGTATATTGTGCTGATACAGAAGTATAAATTGCTATTGAAAATAAGGTAATTAGTAATTTTTGTTTCATTTGTAAACTGAATCTATTACTGATTTATTGTTATACTTTTTCGGTACAATTGAACATCTAGCTGGTGCGAGCGCTTTTTGCTTCTGATATAATTACATACGCATATAATTCGAACTCTTTATTTTGCTTACAGTAGGTACTGTTTTTCATTAAATCATGTACCTATGCTTTATTGGTAAATACATCTATACAGCCTGCTACAGTTAATGTTACATAATATAATTTTTCGGCTTCCGTTTTATATTTATCCAACATTATTATGTTCTTTCTATCGTAAAGGTAGTCATAATAGAAAAACGCTCGTACCAGCTGGTATAAAATTATTGAGAAGTATCATTCGGTTTTCTGAAACGAACCCAATGTTTACGTGCCCAAATCATATAACCCAAACCAAAACTTATTTTCACCTCATCCATTGATACTGGTGCTATATCGCTATAATGTTTGCCTGTTTGATATTTTACATTTACAAATACATTAAAAAAACGATTGGCATAATACACTACTCCAGCCTGCACTGCAAACAATGGATTGGCTGTCCACGGATAGGTAGAGACAGGTTTTGTAGAATCGCTGAATGCTACAGAATTTGAATTTAACTGACTTACAGCAATAGCAGGCAGTATTCCGAAATAAGGATCGAAGTGATTATTTGTTTTAAAATGATAAGATGCCCCGAAAAAAACCATATGGTTTTCTTTGAATATTTTATCATTATTATACGAACCCAGAAAATAATAGAAGCCGCTGCTTATCGAAATATTATCACGCAGATGACAATCCAAATCGCCAACCCAATACATATTAGTACCGCCGGTAGCAAGTGGTTTACCTAGTGCAATGTTTCCCTGAACCCGTATAAGTCCATAATCTACATATCTGTTAGAAGTGGATGGGGTTGGCGGAGTTAAGGGTGTGTTCGGAGTTTGAGCATATATCCCAATCGAAACAACTAATCCAATAAATAATACAATTGTTTTTTTCATTTTATTTTATTTTGCCATATCAAACAGCGTGAGATTCAAACTTAAAGTAGTAAGTAAATGCCCGGCAAGTATAAGTCCATTATTGTTTTCATTCACATATAAATAATTGCCTTCGTCCTTGTAATGCGATTTTGATGTAACTTCATTACCATTCGCATCCATAATAGAGGCATCAATTTCTTTACCTATATGCTCCATATATTGCACTGATAAGGAGAGATTAAATTTATTAGTTATATGATAACTGGCACCCAAGCCGGCTTGTACGGCAGTAGTAATACGCGACGACGACTGACTTTTAGCTACCTTGCTTGCTCCTTCATAATAAAGATTGGAAGTAATACTTGCATAATCAAAACAATTACCGCCTATAATATAAGGTGTAATTTTACCTTTCACAGTTTCGGTTTTAAATGGATACAACATCACCGACCAGCCAATATGAGCAGTTTCGCGGGTTCCGAGGCCACCAATATCTGTTTTAATATAATCCGAATACCATTCGGTATTTATACGTTTGCTCACCCTAATCCGGAACATACCGCCATAACCAAGGCCGGGGAATTTATAATTATCAAACAAACTAACAGTGCTGCGCATTCCAAACTGAAACTCACCTACTTCTTTCGCCCTGTTTTTAATCCGTTCCTGCCTTCTGGTTTGTGCAAAAGTGAGTGCGGGGATTAATAAAAGCAGAATTATTATTTTTTTCATTTAGTTAATTTTGGTAAAACAATGGTACGAAAATACTTTATTTTATATGATTAATGTCATATTATTTTATTTGTAAACAACAATCGTACCTTTTTGGCCGAATCAACATTCTGCAAAATAATTACTACCTCCCTGCCGGAGACTTTACCTAGCTTGCCAAAGTAGTTGATTTGTTTGTTTTGAAGAAAAAAGTAAAAGGATTCCCATTGCAAAAGGCGCAGATAGGAGGGAGGTGTTATTTATTAAGGATTATTTTGTTTCTGCAATTAGGTCGGCACCATACGCTGGCAAACCTCTTTCAGCAGTTTTAAATTCTTCAGAATTTGTATCAACAGGTTTATCGTTTTTTGTAAACTCAATAAGCTGTCCACGGTTTAGGTAACATTTCTGGTTGTCAATAACCTTATTCGTTTTCTTATCTGTCCATATTTGTTGTGTATATATTAATTGTTTGTTGGAGAAATACCATTCAACATTTTTATTTGCATCGGTGTCTTTATAGTAAATCGTAATAAGTTTAAGTTCGCCATCATTTTTATAAATGTACCTGCTGTTACCAAGGCTGTCGTTCAGCTTTTCAATTTTTTGATACTTGTTTATGTTGTTTTTTATTTCATTGGTTGCTTTTTCAATATCAACTATTTGTTGGTTGTTAATTTGCGAATAAACACCTTGTGTTATTGAAATACTTATCAGGATTGTTAATAGATGTTTTATCATAAAAATTGT
>CAIRRW010000031.1 GCA_903881065.1 uncultured Bacteroidota bacterium | reverse complement strand
GTGCGTGTGAATTGTGATTTCGAATTATTCTTTCCATGCATTACCGGTCTCTGGAAAATAAATCCGAAAGGTGGTAAGCCGTTTGAATTGAAGCGTGACTATTCTCCTAAAATAATTATAACAACTAATCATGCTTTTAATGGTGAAGGTGCTTCTTTCCGGGACCGTCAATTTATAATTGCTTACAGCGATTATTACAATGAGCATTACCGACCTGTGGATGAACACGGTGAATTATTTTTTGATGAGTGGAATTATGAAGAGTGGAATCGCTTCTACAATTTTGCTGCTCTGTGCCTGCAGATTTATTTTGAACATGGTTTGGTTCCGGCACCGATGGAAAAAGTATATCAGCGACGTTTACGCCAGCAATTTGGTGAATACTTTTTGGAATGGGCCAATAATTATTACGATAAAGAAAATATTAAAGATATGAAGGATGGCGGTGACGGCCATCCGAATCTGGGAACTCCACGCGACAGAAAAGCAATGCTTGAAAATTTCCATACTATGTTTCCTGATCAGCGCAGGTATATGGATGCACGGAAATTTAAAGTGTGTGTGAAGAAATGGTGTCAGTATAAAAAATGGGTGTTCAATCCGAAAGGTACCAGGATTAAAAACGATGGTGATGATGATAAGAGTGGAGGCGTTGAATATTTTACTGTTGCAGTAAAGGATCAGAAGATTAATGAAGTGAATAGTGCGGATAATTTACCGTTTTAGGGGATGGCAAAAGATAAATCATATAGGGAAATGTTCGGGTTAGAGCTTCCTCCTGAAGGAACTAAGGTGAAGATAAAATGGATGGCTGGAGTTAACTATTATATTCTATGGCCGGATTGCCCTGATAAAGAAAATATACTTTACAGCCATATAAATAAAAAAGATGCTGAAAGTATTGTAACTAAACACTAATGGGATTTGATAAAAGAAAAAATAATTAAGGAGTACGATAAATAAATAATAACTAAAACTAAATTAAAATGAGTGAACTAAAAGAAATGACAATGACTATCAAAGATGGTACATTGTTTATGAATGATGATGTAACGATTGAATTTAAAGAAGCAATTATTACAATGCCAGGGCAAGTACGAAATGACTTACGATTGGCTCCGAATGTGCAAACTTGCAGGGTATGTGGATGCACTGATGAGGATTGTACTGAATGCTTTGAGAAAACAGGAGAGCCTTGTTACTGGGTAGAAGATGATTTGTGCAGTGCTTGTGTAGAACCTGAGAAGCCTGTAAAATCAAAAAAAGTAAAAAAAGGAGGTAAGCGATCGGGAGCTGGAAGAAAAAAAGGGCAGGTGAGTGGATTGAGTAAAATTGTGAAAGCGACTCGGGAAAAAGTAAATGATCTTGCCGGAAGAATAATAAATTATTTAGAATGGAAAGGTGCAACAAAAATCTCTATGATGCTTGAATCTTTCCAGTGTGATACTCCAGAATTAACACAACCGGTATTAAATAATAAACTTTGGAGTATGGCGAACAAAGGAGAGTTGAGCAGACCGGAGCCAGGATATTATGATTTGCCGAAAAATAAAAACAAAGCAACTGTAAAAGAAAATAAGACAGTTGAAAATAAAAAAGAATCTTCCTCTTCAGTAAAAGGAGAATTAACGAGAGAAATGATTGCTGATTATTTAAAAACTGCCGGTCCAAAATCTCCGAAAGAAATTCAAGAGTATTTCCTGCCGGTGATTCATAAACTGGAATATTATACTGTTAATGGCAGATGCGGAAATATGTTGAGGTCAGGAGAATTGACAAGAGTAGCGAAAGGAATATTTGGTTTACCCGGACAAAATTTGGTATTGAAACCTGTGAAAACAGTAAAGCTTGATGAAAAGAAAACATTTACAACTCCAGTTACAGCCGCTGATATAAAAACCGCATCCGATAAAATGATTGCAAGAGAGTTAAAAGAGGAAGAAAAGATTGAAGCGCCAGCAGCGCCAGAACCTGTGGTTGAAGAAAAAGGATTAAAATATACTTCAGGAGAAAAAATTATATGGGGAGATAATATAAAAATGCTTGATGCTTCTGCTCAAACGAGTGATGATAATATAGATTTTGATAGTGATATTGCGGATGCTGAAGGAACGATTGAGGAATATAATGAAGGCAGTGATTTGGTGAAAGTACATCTTATAAATATTCCTTATGATGTAATGGTTTATCCGCACTGGATGAAATTCCTTTCCAGACTATAATAATTATAAATCCTTAAACGCTATGGACACACTAATAACAAAAGATTTTCATAATGTGCTGATGGAATGGCACAGGAAATGGGTTGCAAAATATCGTGAAATAAAAGGCTTGAAGCAATGGGAGTTTAATGAAAAGATGTTTCATGAACGCGAGCTTACTGAAGCTGATATGGATAATGTGCTACCGACAGAACTGCACAGTAATTTTAAACCTACTGAATTATGAAAACAATATTGATGAAAAATATTAATAATAAATTGGGCTGTGATGCTTTTGTACATATTGATATTGCACCGAAAGAAGCACCTTCGATATTTAATTTACCTGTACGGGTTTTAATTGAGGAGGCTGGCGATGGCGAGAGT
>CAIRRW010000030.1 GCA_903881065.1 uncultured Bacteroidota bacterium | reverse complement strand
AATACTTCAAAACCCATTTTGTGGGCATATTCTTTCAATTCCTCGGTTTGACGCTTATAATCTTGTGTGATTGTTGAAACACGGCTATAAATAACTACTCTCATCTGTATCGTTTTAATTTTTTAGATTACAAAGATACAATAACTGTATCAAATAAACAAGGATTATTTAATTAAAATGATACAATTTGCAAATGATACACTATCAAAGAAAGATAATTAAATTAATACCTGCGTGATATAGGTTCACTAACAGATAGCACCGTAAATACTAAACAAGGGAGAGTAAAGAAAATACTTAATATAACTATGGGACCTGATTTGTGGTAGTTTTCAGTATCGGTTAATACAAAATACAACAATGTGGATGGGCTTACGGAAATCACTACCATTATGAGCCATAAATAAATCGGGTGTTTAACTAATTTACGAAAAATACCATCAAGTGTCGCAAAACACTTAACACATGTAAATATTAACAAAATAATGCAAATCGTTCCAACTCCTGCTCCAAGTTGATTAAGGTTAGCAACAATTATTAAAACTATTGCAAGAAAAAAACCAAATATTGATAAATAGCCGATTGATGGATCAGGCGGAACTTTATTATTCTCTGCATTTTTTTTTGCTCTTAAAATCCATTCGTTTAATTCTTCGTTTGAATATTGATAGTTATTTTGATCTGTTTTGTAGGATTGCTGGTTGCTATTTGTTGGTTCATTTTTTGGTGCATAATATTTTAATCGCTCCGCATCATATAATGTCTTGGTTTTTGAGTTACTTAAAATACTATATGCTTCGTTTATTGATTGCATTTTGAATTTAGCATCGCTACTTTTGCTGCGGTCTGGATGATAGGTTTTTGCGAGTTGCCTATATTTTAATTTTATTTCAGCCAAAGAAGCATTTTCGCCAATCCCCAGCACCGTATAATAATCAGTAAATTCAACCATAGTTTAAAATTATCGTCAAAATTAATAATAACCTCTGTACTGCATAGTAGGCTACTCATTGTTAGCCTTCTTGTATGTATGTTTGTTGAAACTTATGATTATGCAGGAAATGGAAAGTCTGGAACAAGCGAAAATGAAATTTGATGTTGATGCTTTAATGCCATACATTTCACTATATGGAATATGGATTGTCCATTCATTATATGAGAAAGTAAAAGATAAATTTACCGAAGAACGAGTGACTACCATTGTTTCCCATTTAAGTGATTATGGATTTGTAATTTATAGGTTAGATGCTCCGACCAATTTAGGTGTCGTTATAGAATTAACTGAAAGGGGCAGAGAACTTAAAATATCAGGGTCATATCAATCTTATTTGGAGCATTTAGAACAGCAGTTATTGAATATCCGCAATCTTGAAGCAGACCGCAAAAGAGATTTTCAAAGAAATGAGTATCTTTTAATTCTTGCAAAACGCCAATATTGGGTAAATGTTCTTATCGCCATTTCAACCTTGTTTGCAGCGATATATTATTTGTATCAACTCTATGATGGAAATCCTAAATCTCATCCATGTTTTGTTTTATCCACAGTAGGGATAACCTCTTTGTTATTGCTAATATTGTTCTTTCAAAGAATTTCCCGCAAGAATAAAAATTAATAGCACTGCTATCATTAGTATTAAAATCAAACCGTTTATAGTCAAATTGATTTCGGGGAAAATAAAAAGAACCAGCACTTTTCTACTCGTTCTTCTGTTTTTAATGTTGATTGTACGAAAAATAAAAAGAACCAGCGTTTTTGCACTGGTTCCTATGTTTTTAATCTTGATTGTTGATTACCACCACATATCTACCATATCAGGGTTTTGGGTTTTGTATTCGGCAAGTATTTTCTTCGCTTTCTCAACTTCGGACTTGGCTACTGCAATTTTGCCATTATAACTGCCATCTTCTTTAACGAAGCGATATTTTTCAACGCCCCCATTTGCCAGTATGTTTTTATACCAGCGATAATACCCGTAAGTGGTTTTGAAAATGTTTATCATTTCAATTTTCTTTGGTGCTGCAACTGCTGCCACCTTCTTTTCATTTTTCTTGTTAGTCATAACATTTGATTTTATAAAGACCGAAAGGACGGCTTTTTTAAACGACCACCAAGGAAAACTTATCCTATTTTTCTATTTATGGTATAGGTCTTTTCCATAATGACCGCTTAATACTGGTGATGTCGTTTCAACCTGACTTTTTGAATTGAGGCGGAATAAATCTTAAAGCGAGCGTTAGAAATAGCATTTATTGCTAATGGGGTGCAATTTGGGAGCATTATTTCATGGGAACGATATAACTACTCAAAACAGACAACAACTAAAATATGACGCTCCCAGCGTTAATTTTTCAATACTAACTGGGGAGAGTATCTAAACATCATTTGTTTTGTGTGATATAATATAAAATCAGTGTCTAATTTTCCCTTCTTTACCCAATCAATTTTTGAGATGCAGCCGCACTTATTTTTTTGTGAATTTAACCAGTATGTAAGTTCTTTAATGTAATCCTCACCTACACCACTAATGAATAAATGAAAATGAAAACCCGAATAGAAATCCGTTTTCACAATACTGGTGGTGTGCTGCGACATAAAAAAATCATGTGTAGTTTCAAAGATGGCAATGTATTCAACCGCTACATTATTACTGCAATGGCTTTGTCGGTTCAAATATTCTTTCACACTTCTACGAATATGTTTCTTTAATTCGTTTAGTGTGTAATTGGCTCCCTTAATGTTTTGCTGAACGACAATATAATAGAGCCTGTCTGTTGGCAGTTTTGATACTTCGTTAAGTATCTTTTTTTGATGCTCGTTTATTTCATAAGTTCTCATTAATAGGTTATAGTATTGGTATAGGACAATCATTCCAATTAGATAAGTAATTGAATAGACCCTTAATTTTCATAGTGTTTTACAGAACTATTTAACTGCCACGCCCAAGTCGTGGATTTATGAATTGCCGTTATTGCTTTAATCTCTCCATTGCCATCTTTATATCCAGCATCTTTATTTCAAATTCAAATTTCTTTCTCTTCTTATAATCCTGCTCAACTAATTTTTTCCTAACAAGCCCTGCTCTCTTTTTTCTCAAATAATTCATTTTTTCATAATCATATTTCATGGCTTGTGCTGTTATTTTTATTGTTGTCCGTTTCAATACTCTTTACCAGCAAGTGGCAAATGAAATCAACTACCGCAGTTTCTTTGTATAGGTGCTTGTTGTTGTATTTAATATAATCTTCTGGGGTAAAGTATCGTTTCATTTCTCTTTTCAGTTTTGATGGCTCCATTTGCAGTAACTGTTTTAAAGTCAGGGTATCAATATAATTTTCCCCAGTATGAATTGTATATCTCATCGCTTTCTTTCATTATTTTTTCAAATTCAATTTGCATTTCCTTATACCAGTCTTGCTTATTGTCTTTTTTTTCAACTGCCGTTTTATCATTTAGTTCCGTTTTTGCTATTCCTTCGTGCAACTTTTGTTTAATAAATTCCTTGTAGTTTGTGGTTAAGTAGTTCATAGTTCTATGTGATTTTGTAAAATGGAATGACCCATGTTATTCTATATATCAAAAATGCTGGCTCCCTTTTTGCCTTTTTAAAAATAAAAAAAGCCCCTGATGGTTCATGGTGACCATCAGGGGCTTCAACTGTGCGGTAAAAACTATGCTGCCAGTGCGTCTTGCTGCGGGAAGCGGTTTTTAAATGGAGCCTCTATTCTTTTATGCATCTCATCTAATCCTTGCAACTCTTCTTCGGAATGTATCGGTTGAGCGTCAAATCTTGCGTCAAACTCTGCCTGCAAGGTTATCCGCATCTGATTTTCAGCATCAGTAAAAGCCTGCTTCAATATTTTATCAAGAGTATTGCATCTTATGCTTCCGTTATCATTAAATTTAATGTCGCCTTTTAATGTGCTATAAGGTATCGGTGTTAAAGAAGCACGGATATCCGCTTGTGTAGATGCAGGATCCAATAGGGCATTCTTAAACTTTTCGGCGATTGCGTCATTTGCTTCGTCCCGCTTCGTTTTAATAACATCCCTCATTCCTTTACTTAAACCAGACAGGTTAAAGTTCTTCGCACGCCTTTTTTTCGGGCCGCCTGGTTCATCGCCTGCAACGGTTAGTGGAGGTCCAGGTGGCTGCGGCGGAGGCATTAGCGTTATAGTCTTGTTTGTGTTTCCCGCTGCTTCTGTATCTACGCCCGAAAAATTGGCGATGATAGTTGCTGCGGTTTGCTCCTTGGTGTTTTTCCCACCATTAGATGATTTTTGTGTGCCGTCAATAACGGCTTTGTCTTGTAGATGTTTTTTCATACTTGCTGTGTTTTTATTGTTATTGATAAAAATTAAAGATTGGGGCGGGTTGTTTTTCCAGAAAATAATGGGGGTTAATTTGTTAAATTTATTGGTTGTTTAATTGGCTACAAAGATACTCTTGTTTGTTCAGTTTTTTTTGTTTTCATTGTTAAAAAAAACCTAAATAAAATCTCTGAAAACCAATGCAGTAAAGGCTTTCATAGATAATCAATAAGTGGATTAATATAGTGGATGAGTGGTAAGTGGATGAGTATAATTGATAAGTAGTAAATGGATGCGAATGTTAAAATAAGGATACCAGTTATTGGATAGTAGATAAGTGTATTGGATAAAAGCGTATGATAATAAATGGAGAGCAGGTAAGTCGGATAGTAGACAGGTAAGTCGGATAGTAGATAAGTAAACTTGGCAGAGTATTGGTAGGATATAGATAGTGTAATTGTAGATTAAGGATAGAAGATTGCCAATAGCAATATTATAGTAATGATATTACCAAAAAATGATTGCGGCAAAAATTCTGTAAAAGATTTTGTGCGGGGGATTATCCGGAATATTCAATTCTAAACACCTACGCTGCGGCAAAAAACACGGTTCATAAATACCTTGGGCGGCTCTATTCCAAATAGTCCATCGTATTGCCGACTTTGCCTAAAAAGTTTTCACCATATTTATTCTTGAATTTCTTATGCCGTATGTAACTATCGGTAACATTCAGAGTTGTATGTCCGAGTTCTTCCATGATGTTGTGTGTTGAAGCACCTGCATTAATCATTAACTGGGTGAATGTATGACGGGCCGCATGGGGCATTATATCTTTTATGTTACACAATTCACCTACTTTATCTAACTTTCTTCTAAAAATCTTTTTCCCATATTCTAACTTATGGTGTAGTTCTTCTGATTTTGAAACAACATCTTTGAAAGCCAAATCATTATCGCTAATGTCCTTGAAATCTTCATTTTTAAGAATAGGGAATACGAAATCAGTTGGTGTTTGCGCCTTCTGTCTGCTTATATGCTTGGCTGTCCATTGTGTTATCTGCGTTATGTTGTTTATTTTGGCTTCTAAAATAAGGTCAATTAATTCAATGGCTTGTTTATCGTCTTGCTTAATAACATAGCCTTTGTAAATAGTTGTATTCGGTTCTGATTTATTCAAAATATGATTATTCAATTCTCTTTCAGCAACGCTTAATTTCATCCGTTTTTCTCTTTCCCACTGGCGTGTATATATATAATCAGGGTCGTTTAATGCCTCCCACTTTTTATGTTCACCAACCACTTTCAAAAGTGCTTTACATAAATCGTAAGTGAATGGCGTGTTTACTGGTGTGCGGGTTTTATACATCACATAATCTAATTCTGGCTCTGAAACTTCAACTTCTATATCTTTAATATTAAACGGTTTAGTATCAAAATTGATAGTGTTCCAGCGAAGCAAACACAAATCACTTACACGCATACCTGATGCAAAAATTTGAAACGCATACATATCCCTTACCAATTCCAATTCAGGGTCGTCTATCTTGGTGGTCAGCAGGCTTTTTAATTCCTTTTCAGTTAACACTTTTCTTTGTGGCTGTGTT